>JBOGSE010000224.1:0-16294 GCA_050694895.1 bacterium
GCCCTGCCTTGAGGGCTTCCGACCGCGATGCTACACTGGCGGCGCCGTGGACCCGGTGCTCATTCAGATTGGCCCGCTTGCGATCCGGTGGTACGGGGTCATGCTCGCCACGATGATTGCGGTGAGCATGCTCGTCGGGTACCGGTACGGCCCGCGGTTCGGCATCTCGCGCGAGATCCTGGACCGAACCGCGCTGACCTTCACGATTGTGGCGCTGGTCGGGGCACGAGTGGGGTACGTGATCTCGCACCCCGCCGAGTTCGTCCATCCCGTCGAGATCGTGCGGGTCGATCACGGCGGGTTGACGTCGCACGGCGCGATCGCGGCCGGACTGCTGTATCTCTTCTGGGCCGCCCGGCGCTACGGAGTGTCCGTGTGGTCGCTCGCGGATGTCTTCGGCTGGTCGATCCCAATCGGCAACGTCTTCGTGCGGTTCGGCAACTTCGCCAATGGCGAGCTCTACGGAGACCCGACGACGCTGCCCTGGGGCGTGCGATTTCCCACCGCACCGGACGCCCCGCGGCACCCGCTGCAGATCTACGAGATGCTGCTGGCGGGGCTCATCCTGCTGTGGGCCCGGCACATCGCCCGGCACCGCCGGTTCCAGGGACAGGTGTTCTGGATGATCGTGGTCGCGACGTCCATCGGTCGAGTCCTCTTCGATGCGCTGCGCAGCGACGTGCGCGCCGTGGGGTTGCTGACTCTCGGGCAGATTCCGGCCCTCATCCTCATCGTGTGGGGAGGTGTGGCGCTCATGCGGGGAGCGCGCCACGGAGGTCAGTCCGAAGCGCCTGTCAAAGAGCCCGCCAAGACAGCGACGCACAAGGAGGCATGACATGGCGACGCTCCCTACTTCGCTGGCGCTGACACCCGAACAGACAAAGATCGTCGAGTCAGGCTCCTGGGGCGCGGCCGCGTTCACCTGGATCTATCTGCTCGCGATGCAGGCGCACAGGGACATGGTGATCTCCCTGCTGGGTGGGCTCGTGCCGGTCGTGAATGTCGCGGTCTGGATCTACTACATCATCAATGGGAAGAAACTGGCGTGGGCCACCCGGACCTGGCAGGGTTTCGATGATTTCCTGGCGTGTCAACGCATCTGGGACCGATGGGCGAAGTGGTTCTTGGGTATTGTCGTGGTCCTCGTCGTTGTGGGCATTCTAGGCGCGATCCTTCTCCCCGCCCTCATGCACATCGAGTAGCCGCTTCCAGCGACCGCCCCCAGGCTACGGCCGTACGAGCAGCGCGCCGACCTGCTGTGCGAACGCCGTGATCACCGCGGGCTGCACTCCGCCCTGCACGATGGCAATCGCCGCGAGCAGCAGGGCCACGTTGACAAGCGGACTGCCGTGGAGGTGCACCGCCGCGGAAGGCTCACCGATCCACATCACATACGCCACGCGGAGATAGTAGTAGACCGACACGACGCTCGTGAGCACCCCGATCAGCGCGAGCGCCAGTCCGCCCGATCCACCGCCCTCGATCGCCGCGAGAAATACGCCGAGCTTCGCCACGAATCCGGCGGTCGGCGGCAGCCCCGCAAGCGAGATCATGAAGATCGATGTAGCGACGGCCAGCAGAGGAGCCCGGCCCGCCAGTCCCGAGTAGTCCTCTATGCGGTCCGCCTCCTGGCCGCTCCGCTCGATCGCGACCGCCACGGCGAATGCCCCGGTGGTCATCGCCGCGTACACCGCAAGATAGGTGATGACCGCGGCCACCGCGCTCGGGGTGCCGGTTGCCACGCCGACCAGGAGATAGCCGGTGTGGGCAATGCTCGAATACGCCAGCATCCGCTTGTAGTTCGACTGCGCGAGTGCGGCAAGGTTGCCGACGATCATGGTGGCGGCGCTGAGCACGCCGAGCGCGACCGTCCACTGATCGGCGAGCGCGGCGAGCGTGAGCGGAAAGACGCGCAGCAGCGCCGCGAACGCCCCAATCTTTGCGATGACGGACATAAATGCGACCGCGGGCAGCGGCGCACCCTCATAGACATCGGGCGCCCACGTGTGGAAGGGCACGAGGGCGGCCTTGAAGCCGAGACCGATCACGAGCAGTCCCACCCCCGCCGCGGCGCCGGGGGTTGACCGGCCGTCGGAGAGGGCCCGGGCAATCTCGGGCAGCCGCGTCGTCCCGGCGACCCCATACAGCAGCGCAACACCGAAGAGAAAGAACGCGCTCGAAAACGCGCCGAGCAGGAAATATTTCATGCCGGCTTCCTGCGACCGCGCCTCGCCCCGGCTCGAGGCCGCGAGGACGTAGAGCGGGATGGAAAGCGTTTCCAGGGCCAGGAAGAGCATGAGCAGATCGCGGCTGGCCGCCATGAGCATCGCGCCCGCACCGGCGATCAGCACGAGGGCATAGTACTCTCCGCGCTCCTGCGCGAAGCGCCGCAGGTATTCCGGGGCCACGAGGATCCCAAGCCCGGTGACGGCCAGTGCGAGAACCTGGCAGGTACGCGCCAGCGCATCGCGCACGTAGAGACCACCAAACGCGATCCCTTCAAGGCCGGGGAGCGCCACCATCGACCCGGCCCACAAGAGTCCCACCACGCTCGCGGCGATCAGCATCCCCCGGCGCTCGGCGCGCAGCCACAGGTCGGCCATGAGCACCACCACCGCTGTGGCGACCACGATGATCTCCGGAGAGATCAGCCGGATATCGCTCAGTGGAGGCCCGGTCATCGCCCGGCCTCCGGCACGTTCCGCGCCGCGGAGGGCTCACCGCCCGCCGAGGGGCGCACGGCCGGCTGCGTGACGGCGCCCGGCCGGGTGAGTCTGGCGAGCGCCGCAGAGACGGCGGCCTCCGAGCGATCCAGGAGTGGCTTGGGATAGAGCCCGATCGCGAAGATCAACGCGATGATCGGGGCAAATATCGCAAGCTCCCTCGGCGTCAACTCAACCAGCCGGTCGGGATCCTTTGCCGTCAGCGGCCCGTGCATCACCTGCTGGTACGCCCACAGCAGGTAGACCGCCGAGAGGATGACGCCGCCGACGCCCAGCGCCGCCCACCAGGTGGAGGCGCGATACGCACCGAGCAGAATGAGAAACTCGCCCACGAATCCGTTTGTCCCGGGCAGCGCGGCCGAGGAAAGCAGGACGATCGTGAAGATCGCCGCGAATCGCGGCATGCGTGCGGCGATCCCGCCGAAATCGGCGATGGCGCGGGAGTGCGTGCGATCGTAGAGCACGCCCACGATCAGGAACAGCGCCCCCGTGCTGATCCCGTGGTTGACCATCTGAATGAGGCCGCCCTGCATGCCCTGGACCGTGAGCGAGGCGATGCCCAGCATCACGAAGCCCAGGTGGCTGACGCTGCTGAAGGCGACCAGCCGCTTCAAGTCGGCCTGCGCCCACGACACGATCCCGCCGTAGAGGATGCCGACGATCGCCAGGCCGGCGAGCAGCGGGGCCGAGGCGACGAGCGCCTGCGGAAACAGCATCGGCCCGAACCGCACGAATCCGAAGGTGCCCAGCTTCAGCAGAATGGCGGCGAGGATCACGCTACCGGCGGTCGGGGCCTCGGTATGCGCATCGGGCAACCACGTGTGGAGGGGCCAGACCGGCACCTTCACCGCGAAGGCAAGCGCGAAGGCCGCGAACAGCCAGGCCTGGGTGGACGGCGGCAGCGTGAGGGTTGAGAGGCGCTGGAGGTCGAACGTGCGCTCGCCCAGGGTGCCGAGGCCGAGCACGTGCAGCACGATGATGGCCACGAGCATCAACACGCTCGCCGACATCGTGTACAGGAAGAACTTGATGGCCGCATACCGGCGGTTGGCGCTCCCCCAGATCCCGATGAGAAAGGCCATCGGAACCAGGACCGCTTCCCAAAACACGTAAAAGAGAATGAGATCGAGGCTCAGAAACGTGCCCAGCACCGCCGTTTCCAATCCCAGCATCGCGATCGTGAAGGCCTTCACCCTCTCGGTGATCGACCCCCACGAGCCCAGGAGCGCAATCGGAAACATGATGGCGGTCAGTGCAACCAGGGACAGCGCGATGCCGTCGATGCCGACGCGGTAGCCGATCCCCAGCGCCGGCACCCACGCGGCGCTGTGCATGAATTGAAATCCCGCCGACGCGCCATCGAATCTCGCGAAGATCCATGCTGCCACGAAGAGCGCCGCCAGGCTGGCGGCGAGGCCGGTCCGCCTGATGAGATCCTCGCGGGCACGGGGGATGAGCGCGACGCCCACGGCCGCGGCCAGCGGGAGGAAGATCAGCAGCGTCAGCACCGCTATCTCAGCATCCAATAGCCGAGGATGAGCACCGTTCCCACCAGCACCCCCAGCGCATATTGCCGCGCATAACCGGTCTGCAACCGCTGTGCCGCGCGGCCGGTGGCTGCCAGCGTGCGACCCACTTCGTTCACCGCACGATCGATCACGCCCAGGTCGATCGGGCCGGCCAGCCAGTACGCGAGCCTCTTGCCGGGGATCACGACCGCGCGTTCGTAGAGCTCTTCGATGTACCACTTGTGGTCGAGCACACCACCGAAGGCGCCGAGGGTAGGCTCCTGCCGCCGGCGGTAGAGCCCCCACCCGGCGACGAGTCCGGCGATCGCCACCCCCACGGAGATCCCCGCAAGCAGATCACCAGGTGGGTGGGCCCCCGGCGCGGCCTCGGCGCCTGCCCCGATGAGAGGACCAAGAAATCGAATGAGCGGCTCCCCCGCGAGCTTCGCTCCCAGGAGACCCCCGCCCAGCGAGAGCACCGACAGCACGGCCATCGGCAGCAGCATGACCGCCGGCGACTCATGCGGACGCGCCTCGGCGTCGGACACTCGGCCGAAGAAAGTGAGGATCGCCGCGCGCGTCATGTAGACGGCGGTGACAAACGCCGTCAAGAGTCCCAGCACGTACGGGAGGTAGTTCCCGCTTTCCAGGCCGAACACGAAGGCACGCTCGAGGATCACATCCTTGCTGAAGAATCCCGCAAAGGGCGGAATCCCCGCGATGGCCAGGACGCCGATCGCAAACCCCCCGAACGTCCATCGGAGCGGACGGGCGAGGCCGCCGAGGCGCCGCATGTCGATGACGTCGTGCATCGCGTGCATGACGCTGCCCGCCGCCAGGAAGAGCAGCGCCTTAAAGAAGGCGTGGGTGACGAGATGGAAGATGCCCGCCACCGGAGCCAGGGCGCCCATGGCGACGAACATGTAGCCCAACTGGCTGATCGTGGAATACGCCAGCACCCGCTTGAGGTCGAACTGGCGCAGCGCGACCGTCGCCGCGTAGAACGCCGTCAGCGTACCCACCGTGACGATGACGAGCAGCGCCATGGGCGCGCTCAGGAAGAGCCGGTCGAGCCGCGCGATCAGGAATACACCGGCGGTCACCATCGTGGCGGCGTGAATGAGGGCGGAGACAGGTGTCGGCCCCTCCATCGCATCTGGCAGCCAGACGTGCAGCGGCAGTTGCGCGGACTTGCCGGTAGCGCCGGCAAACAACAGCAGCGCCGCAAGCGTCCGGGTGCCGGCGGCGAGCTGCCCCACTCCGTCGCGGATCTTCATGATCTCCAGCGTGCCGAGCGACGTGAACAGCAGAAAGAGTCCGAGGAGAAACGCCGCGTCCCCGATCCGGTTGACCACAAACGCCTTGCGGCCCGCCGCGGCGGCCTGCGGGCGCGCGAACCAGTACCCGATGAGCAGGTAAGAGCAGACCCCGACGAGCTCCCAACCGACAAAGAGCACCAGGAGATTGCCGGCCAGCACGAGCAGCAGCATCGCGAACATGAACAGGTTGAGGTAGGAAAAATATCGCGATGCGCCCGGATCGTCCGACATGTACCCGATCGAATAGACATGAATGAGGAATCCGACGCCGCTGACGGCCAGGGCCATGGTCACCGAGAGAGCATCGACCAGCAGGCTTGCCCCGACCCAGAGATCGCCTGCGCCCAGCCACGTGAACAGGGGAAGGGTGATGCTGACCGCCGCATCCTCTACGCGGACGCCGCGCAGGGCGGCCAGCGCCGCCAGGGCGCACACGAAGCTTGCCGCGACCGCCCCGGACGCGAGGGCGCCGCTCGCCGGGCCACGGAACCGGCGGCCAAACAGCCCAATGGCAAGCCACCCAAGGAGCGGCCACAGCGGGATCAAGAGCGCAAAGAGGGCCACCGCCTACCCCCGCAGCAGATCGACCTCGTCGATATCCACGGTTTCCCGCGACCGGAAGATATCGACGATGAGCGCGAGGCCAACGACGACCTCCACCGCGGCGACGACGAGCACGAAGAACACCGCGACCTGTCCATCGATCGAGCCGTGCTGGCGAGCAAAGGCCACGAACGCCAGGTTGACCGCATTCAACATCAGTTCGATCGCCATGAACACGATGAGTGCGTTGCGCCGGACCAGGACACCGGCCGCCCCGAGCGTGAAAAGAATCGCGCTCATCAGCAGGTAGGCCGACGTCGGAACCATGTCTGTCCTACCCCGGGGCGCTGCGACCGTGCCGGCCCAGGATCACGGCCGCCACGATCCCGACCAGCAAGATCACCGAGGCCAGCTCGAACGGCAGCAGATACGCCACGAACAGGGCTTCGCCGACCTGCTGCGCGGTGCCAAACTCCGGCGCGATGGGCTTCGATGGGCCGCCCACACTCAACGCGCCGGTCAGGAGCGCCCCCACGAACACGGCCGCCGCCACGGTCGCGGCCTGGCGCTGCCGGGGAAGTTTCTGCCGCCGCTCTTCGCCCGACCGCGCGGCCAGGAGCATGATAACGAAAAGAAACAGGACGACAATCGCGCCCGCGTAAATGATGACTTGAAGGACGGCGATGAACTGCGCCGCGAGCAGAAGATACATGACCGCGAGCGACGCCAGCACGACGAGTAGCGCAAGGGCACTGTGCACCGGCTGGCGGGCCGCAATCACGCCCACACCGCCCGCAAGCGCCAGCGCGGCCGCGGGGACGAAGATCACCCACTCCACGAGGCTCTTACACCTCCCGCCGGGGATCGCGGCCCGAGGCGCCGGGGTACGGCTCGGTCAGCATCGGCTTCGTGTAGATCATCGACGCCCGAGTATAGCCGGCCAGCTCATACTCGTGCCCGAGCACGATGGCCCCGGTCGGGCATGCCTCCTCGCAGAAGCCGCAGAAAATGCAGCGGAGCATATTGATCTGAAAGTCGGCAGCGTACCGCTCGCCTTTGCTCACCTGGTGCTCGGGGGTGTTCTCGGCAGCCTGGACGTAGATCGCCTGTGAGGGGCACACAATGACACACAACTCACAGCCCACGCAGCGCTCCATCTCATCGTCGTACCGCGTCAGCCAGTGGCGCCCCTTGAACCGCTCCTCGACTTTCATCTTCTGGTTCGGGTACTGCGTGGTCACGCGCCGGCGGAAGGCGTACCGGCCGGTGATCAGCAGGCCGCGGAGCAGCACGAGGGACTGCCGGATCAGGCCCGCCACCGCTAGCCTCCCAGCAGGATCACGAGCACGGCGGTGCCGGCGACGTTCACCAGACCCAGCGGCACCAGGACCTTCCACCCGAAGGCCATCAGCTGGTCATGGCGCACGCGCGGCATCGTCGCCCGCAGCCAGACGAAGAGGGCGACGCAGGCCAGCGTCTTGAGCGCGACCCACGCCGGGCCGGGCAACAGCGGCCCGTGCCAGCCTCCAAGGAACAGCGTCGTCGCGAGCAGGCTCATCGTCACGACACCGATGTACTCGGCGATGTAGAACATCGCGAATTTGAAGCCCCCGTACTCGGTCTGAAAGCCGGCGATCAGCTCCTGCTCGGCCTCGGGCAGATCGAACGGCGCCCGATTGGTCTCGGCGACGGCGCCGATCAGAAAAACGAGGAACCCTACCGGCTGCAGCGCCACGAACCAGATCCGCCGCTGGGCTTCCACGATGTCAACGAGACTGAGCGAGCCCGCCGTCAGCACAACGGAGGCCACCGCCAGACCGATCGCGAGCTCGTACGAGATGAGCTGCGCGCTCGAGCGGAGGCTCCCGAGCAGCGCGTACTTGTTGTTCACCGACCAGCCGCCCAGGATGACGCCGTAGACGCCGATCGACGATGCCCCGAGGATCAGGAGGATGCCGACGTTCACGTCCGCGAGATAGAGCGGCACCGTCTTGCCGAACAGGCGCACCTCGGGCCCGATGGGGATGACCGCGTACACGAACAGCGCGGCGACCATCGAGATGGCCGGCGCGATCCAGTAGACGAGCCGATCGGCCCCCGCGGGCACGAAGCTTTCCTTAAAGATGAGCTTCATGCCGTCGGCCAGCGGCTGGAGCAGCCCCAGGGGACCGACCCGATTGGGCCCGTGCCGCCTCTGGAACAGGGCCAGCAGCCGCCGCTCCAGCAGCGTCATGTAGGCGCAGGCCGTCAGGAGGATGAAGAGCAGCGCGGCGCTCTTGGCCGCGGCGCCGAGGACCAACGCAATCACAGGGGTCGCACCTCGACCTCCGCCGCACTCGACGGCCACCGTATGAGCGCATGCACGGGCACGCCGTCAAAGCCGCGCGGAACGACGACCTGGCCGCGCAACGCATCATCGCTGTGGCGGGCTACCAGGGCGATCGAGCCGGAGGCATTCGCCAGCCGCACGAGCACCCCGTCGGCGATGCCGAGACGCGTTGCGTCGGCCGGATGCAGCAGGCAGTGCGCCGGACCGGCGAGCGAGGAGATGCCGGGGCAGCGCCCCTTCATGCCGCCCTGCGTGAAGAGGCGCTCTGTGATCACGAGGACAAGGCGCCCATCGCCGACCCGTTCGCCACCAGGCACGGCGGTCGCGCGCGCATCCTGCTGCGCCCCCGGGGACGGCAGCGCGGTGGACCGGCCCTCGGGCGCCGCCGCCGGGACGCGCACGGGCGGGATCGGAGAAACGGCTCCGTCCGCAAGATCAGGGACCGCGTCGCGCATGTGATCGAGCACTTCCTCCGCGGTGCCGTAGCTGAACGTGGTGCCCAGGCGCGCGGCCAGCAGACTGAAGATCTCGCGGTCGCCCCGCGCCTGCCCGGGGCCGGTGACCGCGGCTCGCAGCGGCAGGGTGCGGCCTTCCAGGTTCGTGACGGTCCCATCCTTCTCCGGGAGAACGAGGGCCGGCAAGACCACGTCGGCCTCCTGTGCGGTCTGCGAGAGGAAGGCCTCGTGCACGACCAGGAATCCCACACCGCGACGGGCGGCCTCCCACGCGGCGCGATCGGTGACCGCCGTTGCCGGGTCGCTGCCCGCAACATACAAGACGTCAAATTCACCCGACGCCGCCCGCAGCAGGATCTGCGGCGCTGTCCAGCCTCGCTCGCCGGGCACGAGACCGAAGCGCTGGGCGCCGATGTCGTTGCCATGGCCGCGCATGATGTGGAGGTGCCCGCCGAGGCGCGCGCCGAGATCCGCCGCGGCCTGCAGCACGGTCCATCCCTGAGGGCCATCCAGGGCGAGCCGCCCCAGGAAAACGTGCGATCGCCGCCCCGGGGTGAGTATCTCGCGGGCGCCTGGATGTGCGGGCAGGTCTGCGATGGACTGCGCGAAGTCATCCGCAGCCGGCCGCACCTCGACGGCCGCGTGGCGGCGTATCTCCAGGCGCTGCGGGTTCACGACAATCAGACGGGCCCCGCGATCGATCGCCTGCTTGATCCGGAGCCACAGCACCGGATATTCCTCCGTGAGGTCGCAGCCCACGAGCACAAACAGATCACCGTGCGCAATTTCCTCGATCGATGACCGGAGGCCCCACGGCACCTGCAGGCTGGCGCTTCGCGGCGGCGCATCGACCCGGTGGTCGAGGTGCGGCGTGCCCACGACCTGGCGGAAGAACCGTGCGGCGACGAATGCGTCCTCGTTCGAGAGCCGCCGGCCTCCCAGAAACGCCACGCGGCCATCGGCCCGCTGACGCGAAGCGCCCAGGCGGTCGGCGATGAGATCGAGGGCGTCATCCCAGGTGGCTGCCTCCAGGCGGCCGTCGCGGCGCACCAGCGGCGCCGTGAGCCGGTCAGGAGCCTTCACGTAGTCGTGCCCGAAGAAGCCCAGATCGCACAGCCAGATGTCATTGACGGCCGCGGACTCGCGCGCCCGCGTGCGCGTGATCTCGCCGCCGCGCACGTCGAGGAACACGGCGCACCCCAGCCCGCAGTGGGTGCAGGTCGAGGCGACCGGCTGATTGTCCCACGGCCGGGATCGAAAACGGTACGTGGTGCTCGTCAGGGCGCCGACAGGGCAGATCGCGATGGTATTGCCGATGAACTTGGACTCGACCGGCAGCGTGTAGGGGGTGTTGATCTCGCTGGTAAATCCTCGCTCGAATCCCTTGAGAGCATCGTCGCCCGCGATGATCTCCCCGAACCGCACGCACCGCCAGCAGAGGATGCACCGCTCACGATCGAGGGTCAGTACCGGCCCCAGCGAGACCGGCTTGGCGAAGTCACGCTTGGGTTCCACGAAGCGGCTGCGCCCGGGGCCGAACGTGAACGTCTGATCCTGCAGCGGGCACTCGCCGCCCTTGTCACAGATCGGGCAGTCGAGGGGATGATTGATGAGCAGGAACTCGAGCATCGCCTCCTGGCCCGTCTTCACCGCGGCGGAGGTGGTGTCGACGACCATGCCCTCGGTGGCCACCAGCGTACAGGATGTCTGTAGCTTGGCCATCTTCTCGACCTGCACCAGGCACATGCGGCACGCGCCCAGAGGCGGCATCCGGTCATGGTAGCAGAAAATCGGAATGTCGATCCCTGCCGTGAGCGCGGCCTGATAGACGGTGGTGCCTTTCGGCACCGTGACCCAGCGGCCATCGATGACGATCCTGACCATCGACGGCGGTCCGCTAGTGGCCATGAGCTCCCGCGTGCTCGTGCGCGGCGCCCGCGCCGATGCGCCGTTCGTAGTCAGGGCGAAAATGGCGAAGCGAGGCCACCAGGCTCGGCGGCACGCTTTCCCCCAGGGGACAGAAACACGTGCCGGTCATCCCCGCGGCCACGCTTTCGAGCAGCGCGAGGTCGTCCGGCCGGCCGGCGCCGTGGAGCAGCCGATCGAAGATCTGCGTGATCCAGATCGTGCCCTCACGACAGGGCGTGCACTTCCCGCAGGATTCATCGCGGTAGAACTCGACGGTACGCGCGATGACCTCGACGATATCAGCGGCGTCATCGATGACGATCACCGCGGCCGATCCCAGCATCGTTCCGGCCTGCCTCAGCGTGTCGTAGTCCATCTTGACGTCGAGGTCGGCATCCACCAGGATCGCCGAGGACGACCCACCGGGAAACGCGGCCACAAAGCGCCGCCCCGGGTGCAGCCCTCCCGCGTGCTCGAAGATCAGCGACCGAAGGGTCACGCCCAGCGGCGCCTCGTACACGCCGGGCCTCTGCACGGCGCCGCTCACCGAAAACAACGCCGGCGGTCCGAGCGCCTTGTACTGGTCCGGCCCCATCCGAACGATCGCGGGGAGGTGGCAGAGCGTTTCGACGTTGTGCAACAGCGTGGGCTGCTGGTAGAGCCCGGCCTGCGCCGGGAACGGCGGCCGGAGTCGCGGGAGCGCGCGGCGGCCTTCGAGAGACTCGAGCAGCGCGGATTCTTCCCCCGCGATATACGCACCCGCGCCGGAGTGCACGACGATGTCCACCGTGTGGTCGCTTCCGAAGACGCGCTCGCCGACGAGGCCCGCCGCGCGGGCCTCCGCGATGGCCTCATCGAGCCGCTTGCGGCCCAGGTAGAATTCCTTGCGCAGATACACATACGCCTTTCGCGCGCCGATGGCCATCGCGGCGAGCAGGATGCCTTCGATGAGCACATGCGGGCAGCCCTCGATCAGCGTTCGGTCCTTGAACGTGCCGGGCTCGCCTTCATCCGCGTTGACCACCACATACTTGACCGGAGCCGCGCGCGGGATGAACTTCCATTTCTGCCCGGTCGGAAACCCTGCTCCGCCCTTGCCGCGCAGACCGGACTGCACCACCCAGTCGATCAGTTGATCGGGGGTGAGCTCCCCCCGGGCGACACGCTCCGCGGCGCGATAGCCGCCGGCCTGCCGGTAGGCATTCAGGCCAAGCACCCTGCCGTCGGGCACCCATGTGAGGAGAATCGCCTCTGCCATCGTCTTTTGCCGGTTACGGATATCGGGCGAGCAGCCCGTCCACGCCGTCGGGGCGAACGCGTGCCCAGCGCTCCTCGTCGATGATCACCGCCGGGGCTTCCTCGCACGCCGCCAGGCATTCCACGGTGCGGAGGGTGAACCGGCCGTCGGACGTCGTCCCGCCCGGTGCGACGCCCAGCCGTTCCTGAAAGCGCGCCACAACCGCCCCACAGCCGTTGAGCATGCAGGAAAGGTTCGTGCAGCACTGGATGACATGCCGGCCCACGGGCTCCAGATAGAGCAGACTATAGAAGGAAGCCACCGAGGTCACCTCGGCCAGCGGCAGGTCGAGCTCCCGCGCGACGGCCTCCAACGCCCACGGCGCGAGATATCCGGCTTCGGTCTGCGCCACGAAGAGCGCCGGGAGCAGCGCGGACTGGCGGTGCTCGTAGAGATGCATGAGCCGTTTGATTTCTTGCCTGCCGGCCTCGCTCAGCGTGTGCGCACCGGGTCCGCGAGCGGGAATCGGTTCGGCCGGCGTCATCGATCCACGTCCCCAAGCACCGGGTCAAGACTGGCAATCGCGACGACGACATCGGCTATTGTAGCGCCGCGGACCATCACGGGAAGGGCCGCCAGGTTGTTGAACGACGCGGAGCGCACGCGCACCCTCGCGGGGCGATTGCTGCCGTCGCTGACCAGGTAGTACCCTTTCTCGCCGCGCGGGGACTCGACCGCGACGTACACCTCGCCGGCGGGCGGCCGGAGCCCTTCGCTGACGAGCTTGAATTGATGGATGACCGCTTCCATGCTGCGGACGAGCTCGTGGCGCGGTGGCAGTGCGACCTTCCGATCGTCGACGATCACCGGACCGCCGGGCAACCGGTCCAGCGCCTGGAGGATGATGCGGCGGCTCTGCCTCATCTCCTCGAGGCGAATGACGTATCGATCGAACGCATCGCCATTCGTGCCGAGCGGCACGTCGAACGCGTACTCCTCGTATCCGCTGTACGGGAACGCCTTGCGCACATCGTAGTTGACCCCGGATCCTCTGAGGATGGGCCCGGTGCAGCCGTATCCCACCGCGTCGTGCGCGCTGAGCCGCGCAACGCCCTCGGTCCGCTTTCGCCAGATGAGATTGTCGGTCAGCAGCGCCTCGTACTCATCCACCCGCCGGGGCAGGCCTTCGGCGAACCGGCGCACCCTGGCCTCAAACCCCTCGGGGAGATCCCACTGGAGCCCGCCGATCCGAATGTACCCGTGCATCAGGCGCTGACCCGAGACCGCCTCGAAGAGGTCGAGGATCTCTTCACGATCCTGAAAACAGTACATGAGCGCGCTGGACACGTTGAGGTCGATCGCGCTCGTGCCGAGCCACACGAGGTGGCTGGCGATGCGGGACAGCTCCATGAGGATGACCCGCGCGACTGCGGCGCGAGGTGGGGGCGCGACATCGAGGAGTTTCTCCGCGGCGAGCGCGTAGGCCGTCTCCTCGATGAACGTTGCCAGGTATTCGATGCGCGCGGGAAAGACCAGGTTCTGGTGATACGTCCGGAACTCCATCTCTTTTTCGAACCCGGTGTGAAGATATCCGATGACCGGCCGGGCGTCGCGAATCACCTCGCCATCCAGTTCGAGGATGATCCGCAGCACGCCGTGCGTGGCCGGATGCTGGGGGCCCATGTTGAGGGTCAGCGTTTCGGTATGGGCCTCCGGCATCGCCGCGGCCTGCTCGCGGAGATTCTGCAGCTCGACCTCCCCGTCTCGCACCTCGCCCTCCGAGTCTCGCACGCTGACCTCTGTGGCGCCGGGTGGCGGGCCGGGATCGGGCCGGGTCATGTTACGCGCCGGGTCGGGATCTCGGAATAATAGTGCTTGGAACTTTCGGGACGTGATCGACGAATTCGACCGGCTCCTCGGTCAATGAAAAGTCCTTCCTCAGCGGATGCCCTTCCCAATCGTCGGGCATGAGAATCCGCGAAAGATTCGGGTGACCCTCGAACCGGATGCCGAACAGGTCGAACACTTCCCGCTCCAGCCAGTTCGCCGCCGGCCACAGCGCGGTGGCACTGCCGAGGACGGCTCGCTCGCCAGGGAGGCGCGCCTTCACCCGCAGCCGGAGCGGAGGTGCTGAGGCGGTCAGCAGGTAGACGACTTCGAAGCGGGGCTCCGCCGGATGACGATCAACCGCCGTGAGGTCGGTCAGCGTGGCGGGACCATCCGGCGCGGTGCCGGCGGCGCGCAGGACGTCAAGGATGCGGTCGGCCGGCGCCACCACCGTCGTCTCGCCCCTGAATTCTGTGACCTCGAGCGCAATATCGCCCAGGCGTGCCCGGATCTGCCCGATCACGTCCTGAGCCGTCACCGGCGGCCACCGGTGCGCGCGATTTTTTCCTGCAGCATGATGAAGCCGTACAGCAGTGCCTCGGGGCGCGGCGGGCATCCGGCCACGTACACATCCACGGGGATGATCTTGTCGACACCCTGTACCAGCGCGTAGTTGTTGAAAACGCCGCCGCAGGATGCGCAGTCGCCCATGGCGATGACCCACTTAGGCTCGAGCATCTGGTCGTAGATGTGCCGGAGCACGGGGGCCATCTTCTGGGAAAGGCGGCCGGAGACGATCAGCAGGTCGGCCTGTCGCGGCGAGGCGCGGAAGACCTCGGCCCCGAAGCGTGCCATGTCGTACCGCGCGGCGGTCGTGGCGATCATCTCCATCGCGCAGCAGGCCAGACCGAACTGCGCGGGCCAGATGCTGCCCTTGCGCGCCCACTGCACCATGCGCTCCACCGTCGTGAGGAGCACGCGCTTCTCGAGCTCGACGGCATGGTGATCGGTAGCCGCTACTGCCATTCGAGCGCTCCCCGCTTCCAGGCATAGACCAGCCCAAGGCCCAGAACGCCGATGAAGACGAGCATCTCGATGAGTCCGAACACTCCCAGGCGGCGGGCCACCACGGCCCAGGGGTAGAGAAAGACCGTCTCGATATCAAAGAGGATGAACAACATGGCGATCAGGTAATAGCGAATCGGGATGCGCTCGCGCGCCGAGCCGATCGCCCACACGCCGGACTCATAGGGCTCGAGCTTGGGCGGTGTCGGCCGGCTCCCACCCAGGACCGCGTGGAGTGCGAGCAACGCGACGGTCAGGCCGACGACGAGCGCGAAGTGCACGAAAATCGGAACGTAGTCCACCACGGCCGTTATCTTCGGTAGCGTACTAGTCCGTCCTGCCTTCTACGTGTGCCGGACCGTGCCGCCCGCGGCGCGAAGCGTCAGTGACGCGATGCGGCGCGGCGGATCTGACCCAGAACTTTCGGTAGCACAGCCAGGAGCGTATCGACCTCGTCGGCCGTGGTCCACCGGCCGAGCGAGAAGCGCAGCGTCCCTGCAGCAAACGCCTCGGGGATGCCCAGCGCCGCGATCACGTGCGAGGGCTCCAGGCTGCCGGAGGTGCACGCCGACCCGCTGGAGGCCGCGATGCCCTCCAGATCCAGCGCGAGCAGCAGCGACTCGCTCTCGGCGTCGGCGAACGAGACATTGACGATTCCCGGCAGACGGTCCCGCGGATGGCCGTTCTGGCGCACACCGTCGATCGCCGCCAGCCCCGCGGTCAACCGATCGCGAAGCGCGGCGATCCGCGCCGACTCTTCGGGCATGGACTCAAGCGCAATGCGTGCCGCCGCGCCGAAGCCGGCGATCGCCGGGACGTTCTCGGTGCCCCCGCGTCTCCCCCGCTCCTGGCTGCCGCCATGGAGGAACGGCTCGATCCGCACCCCCGCGCGCACGTAGAGCGCGCCGATTCCCTTGGGACCATAGCGCTTGTGGGCCGACAGCGACAGCAGATCCACACCCAGCGCCGCGACATCCACCGGCACGATGCCTGCGCTCTGGGTCGCATCGCAGTGGAACAGCACTCCACGCTCACGCGCGATGGCACCGATCTCCGCCACCGGGCCCAGCGTTCCGATCTCGTTGTTGCCGTGCATGATCGAGATGAGCACGGTCCCGGGCCCGATCGCGTGGCGGACCGCATCGGGATCCACGCGTCCATGCTGATCGACCGGCAAGACCGTCAGGCCGACGCCGCGCTTCTCCAGCCAGCGGCAGGGCTCCAAAACGGCGTGGTGCTCCGTCGCGGCGATGATGACGTGCCGGTCGGGCATCTCGCGCGCATAGACGGCGCCGAAGATCGCCGCGTTGTTCGACTCGGTTGCCCCACCCGTGAAGATGATCTCCTTGGGCTGGGCGCCGATGAGTTGTGCGACCGATG
>JBOGSE010000225.1:0-3686 GCA_050694895.1 bacterium
CCGACTCGGAAAGCTTGTGCGCCTCGCCCATGACGCCGAGAATGGTCAGGCCATGCGCGCCACAACGCAGTTGAAAGTCCACAAGCCGGCGCACACTGGCTTCATCGATGGCACCGTCGTCGTCAAACGGGGTTGCCATGATATTGTAGACGCCCTTGAGGTCAGCCACCGTCCGCTCCCTTCATCGTCCCATTCATTCGCCGGCCGGCCGCGAGGACGGCTTGCACGATGCCTTCGTAGCCGGTACAGCGACACAGGTTGCCGGAAAGCGCGTCACGCACTTCGCCATCGGTGGGGGACGGATTCTCCCTCAGAAATTCGACTGCAGTGAGAATCATGCCCGGCGTGCAGTAGCCGCATTGCACGGCGTGGCAGCGGGAAAACTCCTCCTGCAGCGGGTGGAGTGAGCCGCCGCTCGCGAGCCCTTCGATAGTGAGGATTGATGCGCGTGCTGCCTGAACGCCGAACATCAGGCACGAGCGGACCGTGCGCCCATCCATGAGGACGGTACAGGCGCCACAGACGCCATGCTCACACCCCGGGTGCGGCCCCGTAAGTCCTAGATTTTCTCGCAGTACGTCGAGCAGCAGCTTCCGGGCTTCTGTGTGCACGGTGTGGCGAACGCCATTGACTGTCAGGGTGTAGGTGACCTCGTGCGCGGGATTCAAGCGATCCACCATACAGGAATCCTATCGTTCCGGGAGTAGATTGAGGCGATGCATGACCACAGCCTTCCCTCCGAGTCGACCACGGAAAAAGTGGCACAGCGCCCTCCGGGCCATGCAGAGATCAGTCGCACCCCACTTGCCGTCCTCGATCGCTTTATCACGCCCACCCACCTGCACTATGTACGGGACCATCTTGCCGGTGAAGTACGTATCGACCCGGAGTGGCGGCTCCGCATCGACGGGCTTGTGCAGTTTGCAGTCGCGCTCACGCGACCTGACCTGGAGCGACTTCCGATGGCGGAACTCCCGGTCACGATGGAGTGCGCGGGCAACGGGGGCGCCAACAGCGTGATCGGCGGCATCGGCTGCATCAGCACTGCCGTGTGGCGCGGCGCTCGCCTGCGCGATGTCTTGCAGCTCGCGGGCCTGCAGGCCGACGGACGGGAGGTTGTGGCGACCGGCGTGGACCGCGGCCATGATCCGGATGATCCCGCATCCCCAGAGTCATATGCACGCAGCATTCCCTTGGAGAAGGCTTTGGATCCCGCCACGCTTGTAGCGCTGTACATGAATGGAGATGTCCTGCCTCCCGCGCACGGGTACCCGGCTCGGCTGATCGTTCCCGGGTGGTACGGAATGGATTCGGTTAAATGGCTGGCGTCCCTCCGCGTCATCACAGGGCCGTTTGATGGATTCTACGCCGTCCATCGCTATCGCGAGAAGCGCGGCCCCGACGGAGCGGATAGCGGGCGGGCGGTGCGCGAGATGAAGGTGAAGGCGCTCATCGCGTATCCCGGAGAAGGGGACCGGATTCCGGCCGGCGCCCCGTGCCGTATCACCGGGGCGGCATGGTCGGGGGCGGCTGCCGTTACCGAAGTGCTGGTCAGCGTCAACGGCGGAAGTGCGTGGACACCGGCATCGCTTGAGCACCAGCGGGGGAGATTCGCGTGGCAGCAATGGGAGTACGCATGGACACCTCAGGGCGCGGGCCGCGCCGTAATCATTGCGCGGGCGTTCGACGGGTCGGGAGAGGCGCAGCCCCTTGCCCCTGTTGACGGGCAAGTGTATGAAGCCAACTGGGTTCAGCCGGTGGCCGTTGAAGTAGAGCCAACCTAGCCAGGCTAGTGCGGACCTAAAGTGCTGTGCGCGCGGCGAAGGGCTCTTTCAACAACCACAGCGATCAACGCTTTGCGGTACTCGCCGCTTGCATGGATGTCGGATTCCGGTTCGCATGCCTTCGCCGCCTCATGTGCCGCGGCCACGACTGCGTCACTGCTCAAGCGCTGCCCGACGAGCACGCGTTCCGCCTCGCGGGCTCGAGCTGGAGTAGGGCCTCCACCCGCGATCGCGATTGCCGAGCTCTGAATCACGCCGGCCTCGTCAGTCCGCAGGGTTGCCGCAGCCGCGGCCAGAGCAAAGTCGCCGGCGCGCCGGCTGAATTCCTCGAACCCCCAGCCCACCCCGGTCGGTAAGCCAGGGTATCGTACTTCGAGCAGGATCTCGTCGGGAAGCAGTGCGGTCGTCAGATATGAAACGAAGAACTCAGCGGCCCCTAGCCAGCGCGTCTGGCGCACACTCGCCAGTTTCACACGCCCATCGAGGAGCGTGAGGACCAGCGGTAACTCCGCGGCGGGGTCGGCGTGCGCCAGGCTTCCCCCGATCGTTCCCCGATTTCGGATAGTCCGGTGCCCAACATGCTTCAACGCCTCGACCACTAACGGGCACGCCTGGCCCACAATCGGAGAATCCTCGGCGTCGCTCTGGCGGACCATCGCGCCAAACACAATCTCACCGGTCGATTCATCACTGCCGATCGCATCCAGACCTGCCACGCCGTTGAGATCAACAAGCACCGCTGGCCGTGCAAGCCTGAAGTTGAGCAGTGGGACGAGGCTCTGGCCGCCGGCGAGCACCTTCGCCGCGTCGCCGTGCTCGCGGACGGCATCGAGCGCCTCTGCCTGCGTCGTGGGTGCGATGTAGCCGAACCGGGGAGGCTTCATCGGGCGACTTCTCGCACCGGTGCGGCCTTGGCTTCCTGCAGCAGCCGCCACACCCGTTCCGGTGTGAACGGCAGATCGTACACTTCAATCGCGCCTCCGAGCGCGTCCGCGATCGCGTTGCCCACGGCGGCGGGCGTGCCAATAATGCCGCTCTCCCCGCAGCCCTTCATCCCCCCCACCGTGAGCGGTGACGGGCTTTCCATGTGAAAGACCTCTATCGGGCACACCTCGCGCACCGTCGGGATCAGAAAGTCCATGAAGCTCGCGTTGAGGGGTTGGCCGTGCTCGTCATACAAGACTTCCTCGTAGAGGGCCTTGCCGATCCCCTGAGCGGCGCCACCGACCACCTGGCCTTCGACGATCATCGGGTTAATCATCCGGCCGGTGTCTTCGGCAACAACGTAGCGGAGGAGGCCGACCTTGCCCGTCCGGGGGTCGATCTCCACCGCGACGGCGTGTGCGGCGTTCGAGGACACGCCGTGGGCGGGGGGGTCGTAGAACGCCACCGCCTCCAGTCCGGGCTCCACATCTGAGGGGACCGTTCCCTCCTTGCGATGCGCGATCCACGCGAGCTGGCGGATCGACACGGCGCGGTCCGGGTCGGTCAGCGAATACACGAAACCCGTCCGGATCGCCACGTTGGCGCGGGGCTCGTCGAGCACATGCGCCCCGATCCGCAGAAGCGTCTCTTTCAGCTTCTGAGCGGCCAGGATCACCGCGCCCCCGCTGGAGACCGCGGTCCGGCTGCCCGTCGACCCCATCCCGTACGGCGCAAGAGTTGTGTCGTTGTGCCTGACCGTGATGTCGTCGGGATGGATGCCCAGTTCATCGGCGGCCAGCTGTGCGAGGGTCGTCTCATGGCCCTGGCCGCTGCCGGCAGCGCTGGAAAAAATGATCGCGCGACCGTGGGCGTCGATGCGGACCTTCGCCCCATCGTAGCCGGCGATGGAGTAGAGCTTGCGGGGCATGCGTCGGCCGGTGCCGACCGCGCACTCCTCTGCGAAACACGCGACGCCGA
>JBOGSE010000226.1:0-3683 GCA_050694895.1 bacterium
ATTGGGGCGCTGGTCGGTGGTGAACCCTCGCCCTTGGGGTGGCCATGGACCTGACCGAGAAGCAATGGGCGGTGCTCAAGCCGTTGCTGCCCAAGCCCCGCCTGCGCACGGATCGCCGCGGCCGGCCGTGGCGCGATCCCCGCGACGTGCTGAACGGCATTCTCTGGGTGCTCCGCACCGGGGCCCCGTGGGCCGACCTGCCCGAGCGCTATCCGCCGTATCAGACGTGCCATCGCCGGTTTCAACACTGGGCACGCGACGGCACCCTGCACCGGGTGCTTCGGGCGCTCGCGGCCGATTTGGCCGCGCGCGGCCGGTTGGACCTGAGCGAGGCGTTCATCGATGGCACCTTCGCGGGGGCCAAAAAGGGGGCGGCTCGGTCGGGAAAACCAAGCGCGGCAAGGGGTCCAAGATCATGGCAGTGGCAGACCGCACTGGTCTTCCTCTCGCCGTTAGCATCGCGAGCGCTTCGCCGCACGAGGTCACGTTGGTCGACGCGACGCTCGACCAGCTCTTCCTCCCCACCGTCCCCGAACGACTGATCGGCGACAAGGCCTACGACAGCGACGCCCTGGATGCGCGGCTCAAGGCCGAGCGCGGGATCGAGCTGATCGCCCCGCACCGGGCCAACCGGCGCCGGCCGCCGACCCAGGACGGGCGGCCGCTGCGTCGCTACCACCGACGCTGGATCGTCGAGCGGCTGCTCGCCTGGCTGCAGAGCTTTCGCCGTCTGGTGACCCGGTACGAGTACCACGCGGAGAACTTCCTCGGCTTCGTCCAGCTCGGGTGCATCATCATCCTGCTCCGGGCATTTATGAGATGAGCTCTAGTGAAAAGAAGTAGATCTCGTTCGCGACGTCAGCGAAGACGCAAAGCCGGGTGGTGTGGCCGCGGAACGGCGCGTAACGGAATCTTTGCTGAATGATGCGCTCCGCCGACCACATGTTAACCATCAGGTCGTCGCTCGCGTAGCGGCCCATCCCGTTTGCCCTCCGGTAGAGACCGACGAAATCAGTTGGCAGAACGCAGCCAACCTTGCGGCGCACGCGCCAGAGGCTAATGACACTGGCCGGCCCATTGAGGGATACATTGTGCTCGCGCCAGTGTCGCAGGAGCGCAGCACCCGGCTTAGAAAGATCTGGGGGAGTCAGCAGGTTGCGGATTCGATCAAACATCGAGTCGCCGCCTAACGAGATGCGCTTAAGCTGCGGCGCCGTGCGGGAATAGTCACAAACGCAATTCTACCAAAGACGACGGGCGCCGTCAGCTTCAAGCGCATGTTAGACAGCCGCCTGTGCTAATGCCTTCTTGCGAATCGCATCCACTGACCAGCCGCCGGCGCCAAAGGCGATCAGGGCGATGCAGCCGGCAAGAATGAGCATGTTATAGTCCAACCCCGTGCCCTGCGGTGTCGTAAAGAGACCGGCGTGCAGCGTGAGCCTCGCAAAGAAGATCGCCCCCACCATGATGAGGCCGAGTCCCGCAGCGGCCCATCGCGTCAAGACTCCCAGAAGAAGCGCCACGCTGCCCAACGGCTCGACGATGGAGAGAAACTTCAAGACGTTTAGTAGGATGACAGACATGCCCTCGGGCGGGGCGGACCAGAAAGGCCATTTTGCGGAGCCCGCGTACAGGAAGATTGCCGCAACGACCAAGCGCAACAGGAGCAGGGCGGTGTCCTGTACCTTGGTGTACGGCTGCATACTTCCCATGGCGGCCCCTGCCCCGACACTGTCCAGCCCAGACGCGCTCATCCTTGAGTTTCCACTGAGTTGTTCACCGAAGCGGCTGTCTAACGGATCGCGCTTAAGCTGCGGCGCCTGGGTTCGTGGATCACAAATGGAATGGCTACCATACTTGGCAGGCGCCGCCAGCTTCAAGCGCTTGTTAGGTGGCGCCCAAGCAAAGATTAGAAAGCCATCCCCCGCCAAAGCGTCACGAGAATCCAGGGCACGGCATCCTGAAAGGACTTCTGGACCACAATCTCCTTCCATGGCCCCGGAGCTGCGTTGTTCCCGGGCTCGATTAGATCGACAGCTAGCGTGTGATGCTCATCGTCCAGGAACTGCTCCCTTGGGATCTCGACAACTTCCGTGAACTCGCCAGGAACGCACGGGGTCCGATGAAGGGCTGCCTCGCCGGGTTGGATGGCCAGTGACAGTACAGTTTCCACGCCTCGGAAGGAAGCATCGGGCTTCTGGCGTTGACTACTGGCGTGCTTCCAGTTGTACGATCGCACGTGAGCTGCGCCACTGCGGTGATAACTCGCGTGAGGATTCGAGTCTGGGTCGTTGCGCGGGAGTAGGTAGTAGACATCACCTTCTCTCGACCGGCGAATGCGAGCAAGAAGCCACAGGCCGTCGGGGGCACGGAGGGCCACGGCGTACATCGTCCCATCGGATGGTCTCGGCACTGTCGGGCGCCACCTAACGGATCGCGCTTCAGCTGCGGGCACCGAGCGCGCGGGCGCGCCGCAGACTCGCTCGGTTTACGAAAGCCATCTGGCGCACAAACGGAAGTCTACCCTACTTGGGCGCGCCCGCCAGCTGCAAGCGCTGGTTAGGCAGCAGTCGCCGAATGGGGGAGCCACGAGTCGCAATGGTGAATTGGTATTTGCACCATGGGACCGCGTCCCTAGTAGCCTAAGCCACAACCGCCGGGTTTCGAACCGCAGTACTCGTCGATCAGGTTGATGAGGATGAACGCGACGATGCCCGCGCAGCCTGGGTAGGAGCCCGCCTTGACCCCTAAGGACCACGTGGTGGGACCGGAGGGGAGGCGCTCGACTTGCATGGTGAGGGCCACCCAATCGGCGAGGCTGAGGCTCGTCTCGGCGAGGAAGCCGACGTGGCCACTTGTCGCCGTGTCGCGGCCGGCACTCAGAGTCGGGCCTGCCAGGAAATCGACCGCTACGCGCCGAGCGGCCCAATATCGCACCCGGGGAGCGATGCCGAGCCGGAGGTCCGGGAACTCCGCAGGGCGAATGTCGACGCCACTAACAAGAAAGACGCTCCCGCCGAAAGCTGAGCGCTTGCCACGTCCTCGCATGAGTCCAAGGTGGAGGCTTATCTGCTCGTCTTGGTAGCCCTGCAGGAATCCGAGGGGAAGGCGACGGGCGACCCCTGCTTCGGTTATGCCGAACACGCCGCACGTTCGGTTCGGGCGGAAGAAGCATTGAGCGTGGACTGACTCCGCTGGCAAGAAGACTAGTACGCCCAGCATCAAGACCGGAACCCGAGTGTGGCGCGGCACGGCGACCTCTTGCTGAATTCCCTCAAGAAGCATGCAGGCACAAGGTCAAGCAGGCGTCAAGCGCTACCTGCAGGAGAAAGGTCGGCATGCGTGATCGTAATTGTGGCCGTGGGGTGGGGCAGGAGCGCCTGCTGCCTAACGGTCCGCGCCTAAGCTGCGGCGCGCCCACTCCCACGTCAACAAACCTTCGGTTCCTTTAAAAGGCAGCGCCGCCAGCTTCAAGCGCTTGTTAGGCAGCTTCGCCTGACGTCTTGACGTCATAACGTCATGACGCTAGAATAGGCGTATGAGCAAACTGAAGCGTGCCACCGTCTATCTTGACCCCACCCTGCACCGGGCGCTTCGGGTCAAGGCCGCTGAAACCGAGAAGAGCGTCTCGGACCTCGTCAATGCCGCTGTGCAGCACAGTCTGGCCGAGGACGCGGCGGACC
>JBOGSE010000227.1:0-2064 GCA_050694895.1 bacterium
AACCGGAGTCGGCCAGCTCACGATGCACCCAACCACTTTCGACGGCTCTCACGATGCCCCCCAGGCCCTCAACACGGCGGACGTAGTCCAAGACACGCTCCTCGATCTCACGAGTAAGCGACTCAACGTAATAAGAGCCGGCGAGCGGGTCCGCCGTCGCGGCGACGTTGGTCTCAAGGGCCAGGATCTGCTGGGTACGGACCGCGAGCTCGGCGGCTTGCTCGCTCGGCAGCCCAAACACCTCATCGTAGCCGCTGAGGTGCAACGATTGCGCTCCGCCCAGCACGGCCGCCATCCCATGGTAGGCGGCCCGCACCACATTGTTCAGCGGCTGCTGGCGTGTCAACGCGGCTCCCGACGTCTGCACGTGGAAGCGGAACTGGCGGCAGCGGCCATCCTCCACCCCGAGCTCTTCGGCCACCATTCGAGCCCATATCTTCCGGAGCGCCCGGAACTTCGCGATCTCCTCGAAGAAGTCGTTGCCGGCAGCAAGGAAGAACGACAGACGTGGAAGGAAGCGGTGGGCCTCCACGTCTCGTCTCATCATCTCCCTGGAGACGGCCAGGGCGTGGGCTAGGACCAGAGCCCCTTCCTGGATGGCGGTCGCTCCCGCCTCCCGGTAGTTGTAGCCGGCGAAGCTGATGGGGTGCCATCGGGGGACGTGACGCGCACAGAACTGGACGACATCGCAGCTAAGCCGGAAAGAGGCCGCGGGTGGCAGGACCGTTGGCGAGGTGGTGATGACGGTCTCCATGAGGAAGTCGTTTTGTGTCGTCCCGCCTAAGTCGCTCCATTGAATGTTTCGCCGGCGGGCCGCGGCCAGGTACATGGGAAAGACGCACATCGCGGCGATGGGATTGCAGGTCACGAGCGACACACTGACGTGAGCGATGTCGATACCATCAACGAGCGCAGCAGCGTCATCGGCGCAGTCGATGATGACGCCTCCCAGCCCCGCGTCGCCCGCCGCGATAGGGTCGATGGAATCGTAGCCGCGAAGTGTTGAATAGTCGACGGTCACGTTGACGCCCGTCGCGCCATGGGCCAGGAGCCACCGACAACGGCGGTTGGTGTCCTCAGCGGTCGCGAAACCAGCGAGGGGACGGATCGTCCACAGTCGGCGCCGGTACATTTCAGGGTACACCCCGCGGGTATAGGGGAGCGTTCCCGGGTCACCCAGGTCCCTCTCGTAATCCAGCCCAGCGACGTCTTCCGGCCGGTACAGAGGCTTGAGTGGGAGTCCCGAGTCCGTGAGCACGACTTCCTCCACTATCAGCCTCCGAACACGACGCTCGCCTGGCCGAGTGCATGGGGTGAAGCGCGTTCGACGATGGAGTCGACCGGTGCGCCGACTGGCAGTACCCCATACACGCGGCCCCCGCCGACGCCCAACCTTGACCGGCCGAAGGCCTCTGCCACGGCCTGGCTGCCCGCGCGGACCAGTAGCGCGGCCTGAAGGGCCGTGGCCATGATCTCCACGACGTGTCGCGCCCGGTACTCTTGAGCTTCCGGGTCCGAAAGAATTCCCTTGACGCGTTCCATCTCTGCGTCGAGGCGCGCGTCCGCGCCCCGGACGGTTTCGAGCTCGTCGATCAAGGCCTCGATGGCGCGCGGCTCGCGTGCGAGCGCTCGCACGACATCCAGGCACTGGATGTTTCCACTACCTTCCCAGATCGAGTTCAGGGGCGCATCACGGAACAACCGCGGGAGGATGGATTCCTCCACGTACCCCGCGCCCCCGAGGCATTCCTGGGCCTCGTGGATGTGGAACGTCGCACGTTTGCAGACCCAGAACTTCCCGACCGTGACAAGGATGCGCAGGAGGGACCGTTCCCGTTCGTCCGCCGGCGCGCGATCGAGCGCGCGTGCGGCCCTGAACGCGAGGACCGTCGCGGCCTCCGATTCGACCGCCAGATCGGCGAGAACGTTCTGCATCAGCGGCTGCTCGACGAGTCTCTTGCCAAAGGCGACGCGATACGAGCAGTGGTGGATGGCCTGGGCGACGGCCTGTCGCATGAGGCCGGCCGATCCCATCAGGCAGTCGAGGCGGTTCCGCGACACCAT
>JBOGSE010000228.1:0-6557 GCA_050694895.1 bacterium
AGTCGTCATTACCGGAAGCAGGATTCACGCTGATCGAGCTCCTGGTCGTCATCGTGGTGATCGCGACTTTGGCCACCCTCGTCGCACCGAACGTGTTCAAGCATGTCGGGGCCGCGAAGGACGCGACTGCCCGTTCCCAGATCGAGATGCTTGCTTCTGCGCTCGACGCCTACCGGCTCGACAACAGCCGATACCCCACCACATCCCAGGGACTCTACGCGCTCTGGGAAGTTCCCAGCGGCGATCCCAGGCCGGCCAACTGGCGCGGACCTACGTGCGCAAGGCCGTTCCGCTCGACCCCTGGAATAACCCGTACGTCTACCTCTCCCCCGGCGAGCCGTGTGCAAGTACACCCAAGTCCCCGCACCTGATAAACAGGCAAAGTCCCGCAGCTACCGGGGGTCGTTCGACCGGCCATCCTGGCCGCGGGGCACCTCCCGGTTGGGGCTGAGCAGGGCGCCGAGTTCGCGGAGCCGGTAGCTCTGGCCGTCGATGTGGACGACCGCCACGTGATGGAGCAGGCGGTCGAGAATGGCGGTGGTCAGGATCTCATCGCCGGCGAAGATCTCCGGCCAGTCGCGGACATGCTTGTTCGAGGTCAGCAGCAGGGAGCCGCGTTCATAGCGCATCGAGACCAGCCGGAAGAAGAGATTGGCTTCGAGCCGATCCAGCGGGCGAAAGCCGATCTCGTCGATGATCAGCAGGCCCGCGTTGACGTAGCGGCGGGCCCGCAGCCGGGCCGGCGGGGTCGCCGCATCCGCCTTGAGCACATGCATCAGATCATCCAGGACGAAGTGCGCGACGCTGAAGCCGTTCTTGATCGCCTTCACCCCGAGGGCGGTGCCCAAGTGACTCTTCCCGACGCCGGGCGGCCCGAGAAAGAGGACGTTGGTCTTCTCGCGCAGGTACTGGCAGGTGGCCAGCGTCTCGATCTGGCGCCGATCCGCCTTGGGCTGAAAGCCCCAGTCGAAATCCTCGAGGGTCTTGCCGGGCGGCAGCCCCGAGAGCTTGAGCATCGTCGTGATCCGGCGCTCATCCTTGCGCTCGAGCTGGCCGGTGAGCAGGAGATCGAGGAAGGCGAGCGGACTCAGCGCATCGCGCGCGGCCTGTTCGACCAGCTCGGGTAGCACCGTGGCCGGGTATTCCAAGCCCAGCGTGCTGAGCTTCGCGATCACCGGGTCGAGCGTCGTCGTGCCGGACGGACCCGGCCTCGGGGAGGCGGTGGGCCCCCGGCTGGGCGCCGGGGCGCGGGCGGGACGGGTCCCGGTCATCGGCCGGCCCTCCCCAAGAGGGTGAGGTACTGCGTGAGCGGGCGGGTTATTCCCTCCGGCGGCGGCAAGAGCGCCGTGTACGGCCGGGCCGCCAGCTGCAGCTGCGCCCGTCGGCCCAAGGGCGTCGGGGCAAGCACCGCCCGGGTGCTCCCGCCGTCATAGTGCGCGGGCTCCAGGACGAGCGTCCGGCGGGTGTGCCGGGGATGCCGCGCGATCGCCTGCCCCTCGGCCCACACCACCACGTCCTGCGCCGTGCCGCGGACTTCCACCTGGCGGCCGATCCACGCGAAGGGGACCGAGTAGCGTCGGCCCTCGAAGCTCACCAGACAGTCGCGACTCACCCGGCGCGCGACGACACAGTCGAAAAGCTCCTGGAGGTCAGGCACGGGCTGCAGCCGCGCTCGCTCGGCGGTGAGCGCCTCGGCAATCGACGTCCCGGTGATCGGGCAGCGGCGCTGGGTCTGCACCAGCGCACTGCGCGCATCGAGCCCGGCCTGCAGCGCCGGCAGATCGCCCCACGCGTTCACCAGAAGATCGGCGTAGACGCTACGCGAGGTGCGCACGTTGCGCTCGGTCTTGCCCTTGTCGCTCCCGCGCGCGGCGCGGCACGGATCCACCCCGAAGCCGCAGGTGCGGGCGAAGGTGGCAAACGCGGGATTGAGCACCGCCGTGGATCCCGCCCCCGACGCGACCCCCGTCTTGAGATTGTCAATGCGAATCCAGAGCGGCACCCCGCCGTAGCGCCGGAAGAGGGCCAGATGGCCGGTCTGCCACGCCAGCTGCTGCGTGCTGAGACTCACCCAGACGAAGCTGGCCCGCGAATAGGACAGCGTGCCGATCAGGCCGTACACCGGCTGCACCACGCCGCCCACGCGCGCCGCGCACTCAAACCAGTCGTGCTGGGCCTGGACCCCGGGCGGGGTCTCCACCCGCCGGATCGCCTGGACCGGGCGCGGAAACCGGCGGGTCAGGTAGCGGCGCACCGCCTGATAGCTGCCGAGAAACCCGAAGTCGCGCTGCAACACCCCGTGGACCACCGCCGCCTCGACGTGGGAGCCGGGCTCGCCGCGGAGTCGGGCATCGTCAAACCGCGCGAGCACCGCATCCACCCGCGCGTCCCACCCATCCAGCACCGAGGGACGCTCCTGCCGCCCATCCGGCGCCGCGGCCGGCCGACTCAGCCGGTACCGCAGGCTCGATTCATCCACCCCGAGCTGGCGCGCCACCTGCCGCACCGGGACCTGCCGCTCGACCATCTGCTGGGCCACCATAACCGCGTCCTTCCGCAGCCGTGCCATCTCGTCCTCCGCGCCGGGGGCCTCGGGCTGCATTCGCCCAGGCGCGAAGGGGGACCACACCAGTCGGTCCCGTCAATGGTAGGTGCGGGAATTTGCCTGTTCATGGGTGCGGGAATTTGGGTGTTCTTCTACAGCGCTGGTCGCGGTGCGGTACAACCCGGTGATCCGGGGGTTCTTTCAGCGGCTCCGGGCGGCTGGGAAGCCCGCCAAGGTGGCGCTCACGGCGTGCATGCGAAAACTGCTGGTGATCCTGAACGCGATGCTGCGCGCGGGCAGGCCCTGGCAGGTCCCGACGGCTTGACTTCAAAGACAGTTGCTAACGACTCGCGCTTCTGCTGCAGCGCGCTGCTCGAAACCTAATGTCGACGGCCAGAACTGGACCGCGCTGGCAGCAGCAAGCGCTGGTTAGGCCGTGCTTGTGATGTGACTTACGGGCTCACCACGACTGCTACCAATGCATTGGCGTCGGGATGGACCGCGATCGCGGCCGTCACGTCAACTGCACGGAGCCCGCTGACTAGCTCCCCGGCCGAACCACGCTCCCTTGCCCGCCGCCACGACGGCACGCCCCACCAAGGGAGTCCGGATGGAAGGCCATCAAGAAGGTGGGCACCCCGCTGGTAAAGGGCGTAATTCCCTTCCAGGTGAAGTTGGGAGTCAAGGAAATCCTCCGGACGAAGATCGACAGGGGCGGCCCATTGATCCGGAGCCAGATGGGCCCAGGCACCCGGCCCCAAGTCCTCAGCACTCGCGGGCCAAGATGTCTCCAAGTACCACGGGCCTCCCGTCGTGGAAAGTCGAGAAAGGAGTGCGGTGAGAATGCGGTGGACCTGATCGTTCCCGCTGGCGAGCCAAACACACCAGTCGGATGCCGGGCGATCTGCATCAGGACACGCATCCAGGAGTTCAATTAAGGGGTGCATGGGGACTATTGGGAGTTCGTAACCAAGCCAACGGCCTAACGAGCTGCGTTTCAGCTGCCGGGCCCTGCTGAGACCGCCGCCGAGCCACGTCAATAATACATCCGGCGGCGGCCGAAGCGCAGAGGGCCCGGCCAGCTGCAAACGCGGGTTATGCCGCCGATTCGAGGCGAGATAGTGTCCTATTCCTTCGATGCGATCTCAGCGGAATCCCACTGCCGACGTCCGTGGCGAATCGTAAGGACCACCACGCGCCGAGGATCCTGACGGTAGATAATCCTGTAGGAACCGTGAATGAGTTCCCGAACCTCTGGGCGGTTGACTTCAGGCACTTTGCGGCCCCGCCGCGGGTGGGACTTGAGCGTCGCAACGGCGGCGAAGACCTCATCGACCCACTTGGCCGCGGCAGTTGGGCGGTCGGCCGCGATATACGCGGCGATTTCGCTAGCCCTCGCGATTGCTCGCGGAGCCCAGATGAGCTTCACGAGCGCAAGGAACGAAGAACGGCTGCCTTAGCTTGGGGGTGCGCGACCCCTTGACCCGCCTTGATCTCGGCCTCTGCGACCCGGACGTCCTCGAAGAGCTCAGCGCGCTCAACCAGGGCTTCGTATTCAGCAGCATCGACCAAGACGGCCGCACTCCGACCGTGCTGCGTCAGGATGACCGGTCGCTTGGTTCGCCGAACCTGACGCACGACCGATGCAAGATTGGCGCGGAAGTCGGCCAGGGGACGGATGTCTTCGGTGGGACGCACGCGCGGCATTGGGTGCTGGCTCCTAAGGTGCTGTACGGAATAACGTACACAACACCTGCCCCGAAGTCCAGCCCAGACTGGCCCCCCCCGATCAGGGCGGCATAACGATCTGCGCTTCTGCTGCCAGGCCCTGCGGAGGCTGCCGCCGTCCTGGCCAGCTTAACATATCCGGCGGCAGCCAACGCGGTTAGGGCCTGGGCAGCAGCAAGCGCGGGTTATGCCGATGTAGAGGGCACTAAGCGGCAGTTGTACTCTTCTTGCGCCGTCGCCGTTGGGCTCGCTGAGCCATATAGCTCCGGAGGACAGCGTTCATTCGCGATTGATAGCGCGGCCCCTCCCGCTTGAACCAATCCAGGACGTCTCGGTCAACGCGGAGGGAAATCGCCTGTTTGGGAGCGGGCAGGACTACTGTGGCATCGTCCCAAAAATCCGGTGGCAAATCGGCCAGCTCGGGGGGTGAGGTGCGCTGGATATCGCGTTCGGTCATCGCTCGCATGCGCGCGAAATTGGCTCGGCCCTGAGTGGGGACCTTAGGACTGCGGACGGGTTTGGTACGCTTTGCGCTCACGGCGGTTACTCCGTCTGGCAGAGATCAGTCGGCGCTCCAAGCCGTCTGGACTGGAGCGATCGGTATAGACGACGGTCAACAGGAAGCCGTCGGCTATCCCAACGGCAACGACGCGAGCTTCGCCGTAGTCGCGTCGCGTGTCGGGCTTCTCGAGGGTCGGGCCGTCGAAGATTAGGGCTGCGTAGGCAAAGTCAAAGCCTCGTGCCGCGAGGTTAGCGACACTCTTCCTCGGGTCCCAGGAGATCCGCACGAGGCAATATACGTGCCGTATATACGCGTGTCAAGCTAGAAGGAAGAATGACAGAGGCCGGGGCATGGTAGCGTGCTTCAGAGTGGGGCATTCGGCATAACGGACCGCAAATGAGCTGCGAAGGCGCTGCGCGGCAGCCGCCGCGCAAGCCTCCCATGTCAACATAGCGCGCGGCGGCTGCCGCAGATAGCGCGCGGCGGCTGCCGCAGATAGCGCGCCTTCGTCAGCTCCATTTGCTGGTTAGACGGCCCGTGGATTGCCTTGAGCATTAGCGGACGCGAAATGCAATCAGTGTGTCCTTCGGACCACGAGCAGCGGAAATCAACTGCAATATGGTATGCAGGTGTTTGGCGACTTGTGGGTCGTGCTTTCGTGCGCTCAGGGCTTCCAGCTCCTTGACCAGCTGGGCAAAGTGGTGTTGATGAAAAACGGTTACGGTGTCCTGACTAATGAACCCAAGGTATGGAAATTCTCCGCTGTCGAGATCCGAAAGAAGTTGTTCAACGAGTGACTGATCATCCCGAACGCCAGCCAATACCCGCGTGGGGGCAGGCCCCGCAGTTTCGGCTTCCCAGTCCATTTCTTCGCAGAAGATATCGATCGGCACGATGCTAACACCTTGGTGTGGCTGTATGAGCAGTAAGCTGCCTCATCGAGGCTCAGCCCGCATACGCTCGTCGGCGTGGGGCCGTCTAACGGCATGCATTTCAGCTGCGGCCGCGCTGCCGCCAAACGGCGCGGACGGTTCTCTCCAAGATACAGCCCGGCCGCGCCGACTGGCGACGTTAGCGCGCGGCCGCCAGCTGCAAATGCTGGTTAGACGGCGGCAAACGAATTCCTATGTCTTCTGCGGTGTGGCTGGCACAGGTGCAGGCGGAGCTACGGGTTGAGGCTGACCCGCAGGAGCCGCTGGGGGAGGACGAAACGCAGGGATGCTCTTCTCGAGAGGCTCCCTTGGGGGAAGAGGAGGGACGACATCGTGCCGGGTCATTTGGAACTCCGCACGGTTTCGGTAAGGGCGAGCAGGTGCTCGTACAAGGTATCATCCCGCGCGGCCTTACGAAACTCGCGTATGAATGCTTCGGAGATGGTGTAGGGGTTCTTGACGAGGTCCGCCACGTACTGTCGGACTAACCCACGATCCACTGCGTCCACGGCATAAGCTAGGGCGAGCTGCTCGAGCGCATCGTGAAAGGCGAGATAATGTTGTGCTCCAGGCGAGAGTTGATCAACACTGCCAGCGTAGAAGCCGAGAGTCTCTTGTCGGACGGTCCGTGGATCAAATTGACGCGCGCTGTGGAGGATGTCCGTCAATTGCCTAATATGGGCAAAGGCTGCCTGCCTTCTCTCAGATACGATCTGTATCCTGACTTGAACGATGGCCACTGCAGCGGCGATTCCTGCGAATGCAGCCGCGGCCCATTCTGCGCTCATGTATGGTTGGTCTAAGGTAGGGTGATGTGCCGCCGTCTAACGTCCTGCGTTTCTGCTGCGGG
>JBOGSE010000229.1:0-1498 GCA_050694895.1 bacterium
GGGCTTCGGGGGAAAGCGAGGCCAGGACGGCTCGAGTGAACGCATGCTGCTGGAACCAGCCCTGCTGCGAGAGCGCGGCCTTCACGTTGTCGGGCGTCGGCACCGGGTCTGTCGGGAGCGTGCCGAAATTGCCTTCGCGAAGCTCCGCCAGCACCTCCCCCAGCGCGAAGAGGTCCGCGATAGCCGGTCGGGGGAGATGGAGAAACTGGTTGTCCTTCCGGAACTCCTCGAGGCGCTGCGTCGTGACTTGTCCCGAGATCGGGACCGCGCCGTCGCGCACCAGGAGCGTTCCACCCGGCAGCCCGAGGGCGCGGCTGAGAAAGCGCGGGAAGGCTGGGCCCTGGTGCACGTGATGCGCCAGGATCCTGAGCGTACGGCCGCCCACCGTGAAGATCGTGTCCGTGCCCTGGGAGGGCCCCACTTGCTCCAGTGGCCCGAGGCGGGCATCCACGGGTCCGAGCCCAGCAGCCAAAGCCGCCAGCTCGACGGCCTCCCTGAGCCGGTCGGCGAGGGAGGCCTTGTCTGCACTCATCGCCTCGGGGTCGATACGAGCACGCCGCTCCTCGAACTCGGAGTGCATGTGTGCTTCGAGTGACTCGACTGGGAGTGTTCCGGCCTCGGTACGCTCCTGATAGAGGGCGCACGCGCGAGCCAGCAGCGCACGCGGGAAGACGGGGGCTCCAGAAACCAGGGAGTCGATATCGCCGTCTCGCAGCGGATAGACCTGGGATGCGATGCCGCGCTCGGCGCGCAGGGTCACGAGCGGCGCCGAGCTGAGCCTTTGCCGGAGCACGGCGATTTTCTGCGCTGCATCCGTGATCTGGGTCAATTCCGTCACGGGAAGCCGGCCTTCCATCACTAGGAGTTTCGTTCGTAGAGCCTCGTTTAGGCGGGTGCTCCAGAGCTGAAATTTGTCCTCGATGAGCCCGATCACGACATACCAGTTCTGGCTTTGGTCGATCATCATGGCGAGGAGGCGCTGCAGCTCGTCGATTTGCGCCGGTTCCAACATCAGGTCGAGCTGGTCCAGTACAAGCACGATCGGCGTAGCGGCCGCGTGCGAGAGGTCTCCCATGAGGCGGAGCAGCGCATCCACCTCCGCGTCTTCGATGGGTTGAGCCTGGCCGATGGCTTGGAGCTCCTCGACCATGAGGTTCGTCGAACCCGAGAGCCAGCGGAACGCGACCTCTCGCGTCTCCGGACGGAAGACGCCCAACATGCCGCGGAGCAAAGGGGCCTGGTAGCCGCGAGCGACTAGCCGCTCCTCGACCGAGCGAAGGTACTCCTCGCGCTCCTCCTCCGAGACGTCGCTCCAAACCTCATGGAGTCCTTCGGGATCTGCTTCTACGAACACCGGGTCATGGGTCAGGAGCAGCCGATAGAGAAGCGCCTCGAGCTGGGAGTAGGGCTTCGGCGCGCCCGCGACGACCCGTGGGTGACGCAAGCCGTACGCGATCTTGTCGAGCGTCCAGCGAAACAGCGCGGCCGGCCGCGTGGG
>JBOGSE010000230.1:0-2495 GCA_050694895.1 bacterium
TTTCGGACCGCCGCATGGTCGAGGAACACCTGCCCGATCATTCCGGAGTTGCGTCCGGTGATCACGTTGAAGACCCCGGCCGGCAGGCCGGCCTCTTCGCAGATGCGGGCCAGGGCGAGCGCGGTCAGCGGCGTGGCGCTCGCCGGCTTGAGCACGACGGTGCATCCCGCCGCCAGGGCCGGCGCGATCTTGCGGGTCACCATCGTCGCCGGGAAGTTCCACGGAGTGATGGCCGCCACAACTCCGATCGGCTGCTTGAGGACCCAAAGGCGCTTGCCGGCCATCGGCGGCGGCACGATCTCACCGTAGACGCGCCGGGCTTCCTCAGAGAACCACGAGAAGTAGCCGGTGGCAAACGTCACTTCGCGCCTGGCCTCCTCGAACGGCTTGCCGTTCTCTTCGGTGACCAGCCTCGCCAGATCGTCGCGGCGCTCGGTCATCAATTCGAAGACGCGGCGCAGGATTTTTCCGCGTTCGAGACCAGGGAGCGCCGACCAGGTCTTGAACGCTTTCGCGGCCTCGTCGACCGCCTTCCACACGTCTTCTCGCCCCGCATCGGGCAATTCGGCCAGCACCTCGCCCGTGGCCGGGTTCGTGACCCGCATCATGTGTCCGTTCGCGGCGCCCACCCAGGCGCCGCCCACGTACATCCTTGACCGCTCGCTGACAAGACTCATGTGCCCCTCGCCTCCATGGGGAATCTGAACCGGCGCCCTCTCGTTCCACGTCGTATGGTTTTGCTCCTTGCCCGCTGGTTCTTTCGGTACCAGAGTGATGTCATCGTCAACTAGCCATACTGCATGAAGCGCGCGACGGTGTAGCATACGCAGGGCATTTCACTCGGAACCAAGGAGGGAGAGCGATGAGATTTTCGAAAGGCGTGACCATTTGGGCGTTTACTGCCACAGTGCTGCTTGCGATATCCCTGGCGTGGCCCGACGCTGCGGGGGACGGCCTCAGGATGCTTGAAGAGGCCGGGCGTGCGCGGATCGTGCAGGCGCAAACGGCCGACGCCCCGTCGCAGCTCGAGTGGCAAGGATGGCAGTTCTTCCGCCTGACCTCGCCGCGCGGCAAGGTTCTTCTCTTCAACCCCGCGCTCAACGACCCGGCCGCAATATTCCGGAACCGCGAGTCTCAGCTGAGCCTGGAGAACCTCGACGTGGCCCACGTGATCATGGTGACGGCCGGCCATGTCGACGACCAGGGCATGGCGGTCGAGATCGCCCGGAAGACGGGCGCCCAGGTGGTGACCACGTTCGAACTCGCCCAGTGGATGGTGGCACGCGGCATGGAATCAGGCAAGATCCTGCGCGGAGGCCCGGGCAGCCGGTTCGAAGTTGAAGGCATCAGGATTCAAGTCGTGCACGCAGTGCACGGATCGGGGGGGCCGCCCCTGCCCGGCCAGCCAAACCTGGCTGTCTACGGTGGGCCCGCGCTTGGGTTCATCGTGACGCTCGAGAACGGTGTCAGGATTTATCATGCGGGCAGCACAGCCCTCACCCAGGATTTGTCGCTCAACGGGCGCCTCTACAAGCCGCACGTGGCGCTACTGCCGATTGGCTCAGGCATGTACCCCGATGAAGCCGCCATGGCGGCCGAGTTCTTGATGACAGACAATCCGAACCTGCATTCTGTCTTCCCGCAGCATCACGCGTCGTTCATGCCGCCCACGCAGCAGGGAAGTGCTTTCGTGCGCGAGGTTCAAGCCCGGCGGTTGAGACGAGATGTAACGTCGTTCGATCCCAAACCCGGGCAGGTGTTCCTGGTCACGGCGAACGGTACCCGGGCACGCTAGTCGATGGTCGACGGAGGCCGCGGCCCGCAGGGCTGGTACCTGCGGGCTGTTCCTCTTGATGCAAGCCCGTATAGCAGGAAGTGGTCCGCGACGTGAAGCATGAAACGGCGATGGGCGAGCCGCCGTGGTATGTGGACCTCTTCGGCGAAGACTACCTGCGGGTGTGGGCGCCGGTGCTGCCGCCGGAGCGCACGGCGCAGGAACTGGAGGGGATCACAAAGCTTCTAAATCTCTCGCCCGGCAGCGCGATTCTGGATCTCTGCTGCGGGCACGGCCGCCACGCGATTCCGCTGGCGCAGCGTGGATTTCGTGTGACCGGCCTCGACCTCAGCGACTTCTTCCTGCAACGTGCGGCGGCCGACACGCGCAGCGCCGGCGTGGAGGTGCGCTGGATTCACGGCGATATGCGATCCATTCCGTTCGAGACCGAATTCGACGCCGTGATCAACATCTTCACCTCGTTCGGCTACTTCGACCGCGACGAGGAAAACCGGCAGGTTCTCCACCAAGTATACAAGGCGCTGAAACCGGGCGGGGTGTTCCTGATGGAAGCCGCCCATCGCGAGGGGGTTGTCCGCCGCTTCACGCCGTACAGCATCACCCGGCACGACGACGGATTGATCAGCCTGGAAGAGCGGCGCATCGACCTCGCCACCGATCGCAGAGAGACCCGCGTCACGCTGCTGCATACGGACGGGCG
>JBOGSE010000231.1:0-9469 GCA_050694895.1 bacterium
CCGCCCTCGGCGCTGACATCGCCGGTCCGCCCGTCATGCCGAAGGGACGGCGCGGTCACCGTCGCATCACCGTGGACAACTTCAACGCCACCGGTGGCAACGGTGACCTCTTCCTTCAGCACGAAGCGCATCCGCGGCGCCCGGACCGTCGTCCCCTGTTGAGAGAGCACCACGCCGCCGCTCGCTTCGGCAATCTCGGTCCGGATCTCAAAGACCAGCGCCGGCGCCGTTAGCTGCATCTGACGCCGGGTGACGATCACGCGGCCCTCTGCGGTTGCCACCTGGGTCGGTTGTTCGTACCGCATGGCGTCGGCGCGAATCTGAATCTCACCCAGGGTCAATGAGACATTGCCGGTTGCAATGTACACCTGTTCTTTGGCGAGATACCGCACCCGATCGGCGCGCAGCCGGCCAAGTCCTTCACCCGTGGCCCCTCCCCGGGGCGAAGGTGCCGGCGATGGAGCCTGCGCGCCGGCGGCTGAGGCCAGGATCGCGAGGAGGACCGCGAGGGCCAGCCCACCGGCCGCCGCGCGGACCGCGCCGCTTTGGGCAGACCGGGCCGTCATCTGACTCTCCTGAGAGGAAAGGTCACTTCGACAGGCCCGGCCAGGTCCATGATCTGCGTTCTGTGATCCCAGGATGCCGACGGCGCGGTCAGCGTCTCGCCCTGCGAGGTGGTCACCCGCAGACTCCCCTCCACTTTGACATCCTGTGTGGTGCGATCGTACACGATGCGGTTGCCCGTCACGGTAAACCGGGGCGCGTCTTCCTCAAAGACCACCACCCTGGGGCGGCCGGAGAACACGGTCGTCCGACCATCGGGGCTCACTTCGACGCGTTCGGCGGCGATTTCGGCCTGCTTGCGGCCGCGCTGGCGCAGCACGATCCCCGCTTTTGAGATCCCCGTGGACGGGAGCGCAACTCGTGGCTCAGGCTCCGGCGTCTCGGAGGAGGCCGCCAGCCAGACCGTGGCGGCCGCCCCCACGAGCGCCACGGCCAGGGCGGCGGTGAGCCCGCGCCTCACGGTCGCGCACCCGCCGGGCGAAGCCTGAGGGCCGCGATCGGCCGCCGGATCCTGCCATCCTCCAAGGCGATCAACACAAAGCCGACCGCCAGGAACAGGAGATTCGGGAACCAGGCGGCCATGAAGGACGACACGACGCCGGCGGAGCCAAGCGCTCTTGCCGACGACATCGCCGCATAGTAGACGAAGAGCAAGAGCACGCACAGACCGACGCCGACGAACCGGCCTCCACGCACGGCCTGGAGGCTCAACGGCGCCCCGATGAGCGCGAAGATCAGGCTCGCGGCGGGGATGGCAAACTTGCGATGGTACTCGATCGCCACGCGCGGGGAAATGCCGGCCCCGAACCGAACCACATGCCTGCGTAGCTCGGCGACGGTCATCTCCTCGGGCGTCTTCTGGTCGGCCGCAAACGACGCCGCGTCGAGCCCAACATTGAGTTCCATCGACGCGAACTTGGCCTCGGCCGACGTATAGCCGTCCGCGTCAAACTCACGGACGACGCCGTCCCGCAGAATCCACGTCTTGGCCGACCACGACGCCTCTTTCGCCGTGATGAGCCGCGGAATCGGGGTCACCGACTCGTAGATCATCACGTTGCGCAAGACGCCCGCCCGGTTGTCGACCTGGTTGATGTACAGAAAACGGTTGCCGGGAGCCCGCAGGAATGTCTGCTCGCGGACCGCAGGGAAGGTCTCACCCAGAATCGCCCTGCGGACCAGCTCGTTCGCGCGGTGGTTGGCCCAGGGCGAGATGACTTCGTTCGTCAGGAACGTCGCGCCGGCCACAAGCAGGCCGAAAGCGAGCACGGGGGCGAAAAGTCTGGGGAGGCTGAGCCCGACCAGGCGGAGCGCCTGCAGCTCGCGATCACGGGCCAGGCGAGAGAGTCCCAGCAACGTGGCGAACAACGTCGAGACCGGGAAGGTGACGACCATGATCGCCGGCATCTTGTAGGCCAACAGCTTCAGGGTCACCTCGAGGGTCACGCGGCCCACGACGATGTACTCCGCCAGCGTGTACAGGATGTCGCCGATCAGGATGACCAGAAATCCACCGATCCCGAGCAAGAACGGGGGGAGGAGTTCGCGGACGATGTACCAGTCGGCGGTGCGCATGAGCGCTCCTTCCGGCCGAGGGTGGTCTTCTCCGCCGAGCCAGAGGCGCTCCTGCCGCGCTACCGGCTGATGGTGATGTGGAGCGGCCCGGTTTCGACCGAGCGCGGGCCCGAGCGCTGGCTCCCCTTAAATGCTGCCCAGATCTCGTACGCGCCCGGCTCGACCTGCCGCCCCTGCAGGTCCGTTTGATCCCACATCCAACCATAAAACAGCCGCTCGCCGGCCGCCATCGTGGAATCTCGGACGGCCTGCGTGAAGGCTTTGTCGTGGGACCACTGCCAGATCAGCGCGCCACGCTGCCGCACGAAGGCGTCGGAGTGCTGCCCAGTGTACCAGGTCAGGGGGACCGCAGCGGACGCCGCATTCGTCACGGCCAGCCGAATCTCGATGGGTTCGCCGACCAGGTAGGTCGACTTCATGATGGCAATGCGCAGTCGCAGGTCACCCTGTGCCCGCTCAACGGAAGGTCCCGCCATGGCAGCCACCGCCGCAACGAGGATCACCAGCGCGGCGATCGTCACTCTCAAGTCGTGCCACCTCCCCAGGGCAATAACGCCCGGCGCCTGGGAAAGGTTCCGCGAGTAGACTGACAAATCCCGCCCCGGCCGTCGTCCGGCCGGATCGCGGGCGAGATGAGGACTTCTGACGAACCGTGGATATCAGCGGCCGCTCGCCGCCGGTTCCTCGACGCTCACTTTGCCGGTGGCAATCTCTTCGAGGGCCACACTGACGGGGTTGGTGCTGTCGATATCCACCAGGGGTAGAACGCCGTCCTTGATCTGCCGCGCGCGCTTGGCGGCGACGATCACCAGGGCGTACTTGTTAGCCACCTGTTCGAGCAGTTCTTCAAGTGGGGGCTTGATCACCGGAAGCACCTCCAAGGGCACCCAGGTATTGTAACACTCCCCCGGGCGCGTCAACATCCGGCGACGCCGTCGCTGCTAGAGTGAAGCCGCTGCAACCCCTTCTCGGCCGCACAGCGCCGCCAGTTCCTGCGGGCTGCTCGAGTGGGCCAGCGCCGTCTCGAAGGTGACAATGCTATTGCGCACAAGCTCGCGCAGGGCCTGGTTCAACGTCTGCATACCGTCCTTCGCCCCGGACTGCAGGGTTCCCGTCAGCAAGTGGGTCTTGCCTTCGCGGACGAGGTTGCGGACGGCGGGTGTAGCCACCATCACCTCGACCCCGGCCACACGGCCCTTGCCCTCTCTGAGCGGGAGCAGCGTCTGCGAGAGCACCGCCTCGAGGGCCACGGAGAGCTGCATGCGCACCTGGGTCTGCTGATGAGGTGGGAAGACGTCCACGATCCGGTCGACCGTTTGCGCGGCGTTCACGGTATGCAACGTCGCCAACACGAGGTGCCCGGTCTCCGCGGCGGTGATCGCGGTCGAGATCGTCTCCAGGTCGCGCATCTCGCCGATGAGGATCACGTCAGGATCCTGGCGCAGCACATGGCGCAGCGCCTCCGAGAACGAATGCGTGTCGGCCCCGACCTCTCGCTGTGTGATGATGCATTTCTGGTCGGCGTGCAGGTACTCGATAGGATCCTCAACGGTGACGATGTGGCACGCGCGGGTCTGGTTGATCAGGTTGAGGATTGCGGCCAGTGTCGTCGATTTGCCGCTGCCGGTCGGGCCCGTCACTAGGATCAGCCCTCGGGGAAGCGCGGCCAGGGTTTTGGTTATTTTCGGCAGTCGCAGCTGATCGAAGGTGGGCACCGAGTGAGGAATCGTCCGAATCGCCGCGCCGATCCCGCCGCGCTGCTGGTAGATGTTGACGCGGAACCGCGAGTAGCCGGGCAGGCTATAAGCGAGGTCGAGCTCGAGCTTCCTGTAAAACGTCTCGAGTTGCTCGCCGGTCAGGAGCTCCGCGATGAGCGCCCGTACCTGCTCGTCCTGCAGGCGCTCCTCGCTGACCGCCACCAGGGCCCCGTCGATCCGCAGCATGGGCTTTGCCCCGGCCTTGATGTGGAGGTCCGACGCTCCTCGCTCAACGACCGTCTGGAGGAGCTCTCTCATTGCCATGCGAGTCATATGCCCTGGGGGGAAAGTCGCTAGACTTGAGAGGCTACAGCCACTCTTTCAGACGCTGCAGGTCAGCGTTTCCTCCGCTGAGGACGATCACGATGCTCCCCGCAGCCCGTATGTGGCCACCCAGCAGGGCGGCGAGCCCCGCGGCACCGGCCGGTTCAACGAGAAGCTTCGCTCGTTCGAGCAGCAGCCGGACCGCCGCCGCGATGTCGCTGTCGGGGATGGTGACGACGTCATCCACCAGGCGCTGCGTAAGATCGAGCGTCCGGGCGCTGACGGCGGGCGCGCCCAGCCCATCGGCGATCGAATTGATGCGCTCGATGGCAACCGGACGGCCGGCATCCAGGGCGGCGCGCATGGCGTTCGATCCGACCGGCTCGACGCCGACGATGCGAACCCGGGCACCCAGCCCGCGCAGCGCGGACGCGATCCCCCCGATAAGCCCTCCCCCGCCGATCGGCACGACGACCAGGGAGGCATCGGGGACATCTTCATGGATCTCGAGGCCGACCGTGCCCGCGCCCGCGATCACGTCGGGATCGTCGAACGGGTGGACGGGGATCAGCCCTTCGCGCCGCTGCAGCTCCTCAAAGTGCGCGAACGCCTCGCGCGTGGTTGCCCCGTGCAGCACGACCTCTGCACCAAGCGCGCGGCAAGCGGCCACCTTGCCCGCGACCGCGCCAGACGGCATCACCACGACGCACCGAAGTCCTTCGGGCGCGGCCGCGTAGGCCACGGCCTGCGCGTGATTGCCCGCCGAGATGGTGACGATCCCGCGCGCGCGGGCCTCCGGTCCCAGCAGGCGCACGGCGTTGGTCGCCCCTCGCGGCTTGAAAGATCCGGTTTTCTGTAAATTTTCCGCTTTGAGAAAGACCCGCGCGCCGAGCATGGTCGCCAGCGTCTGCGAAGAGAAGATCGGCGTGCGGTGGACGCGGTCCGCAATGCGCGCCCGCGCCTCGCGTATGGCGTCAAGCGTGACGGCGTCTAGAACCACGCGGCGAGGCGCGACGCCTCGAAGTCGCGTTTCTCCTTCAACGTGTCCGCGCTGGGATCGCCGACGTCGATCTGGGGTTCGGGGGATGCAAAGAAGTTCCCGCGGATGGTCGTGGCCATGCCGCCGCCCGTTTCCAGGTAGCAGTAGCCGTGCCCATCGAACCGCTGGGCGCCGTCTTGTGCGGCCGCGCGGGTGGCGATCGCGTCCGCCGCCGCGTGACCCTGCGCCTCGGCGAAGACGCCGGCCTTAGGAAGCATCAGCCCGTTGGCCAGCGGCGTCTCGGTGATGTCCCCCACCGCAAAGACGCCCGCATGCTCCGTCTCGCACGTGTGGCGATCTTTGTGCCGAACCCACTCCCCGGTGGCCAGCCCGGCGGCCTTGACGGCCGCAGGCGCGCGATGGGGCGGCACGCCAATCAGGATATCGTACGACCGGCGCTCCTTCTCAAAGACGGCGTCGCGACCTTCGACGGCGGTAATCTTGCGATTGGGGAAGAACTTGATTCGCCGGGCGGCCAGACGGCCTTCGACTTCCGCGCAGACCGCGGTACCGGCGACCGGGAGCGAGGACGGCTGCGGCGTGAAGACTTCGAGCTCGACCTGATCACGCACGCCGCGTCGCCGCAGCAGGTCGTCGATGAGGAACGCGGCTTCATAGGGCGCCGGAGGGCACTTGTACGGCGCACCGAGGATACCGATCCCGATGCGGCCACGCTCAAGCGACGCGACCCGTCTGGCGATCGCCTCGACCTGCTCGGGATCATAGAGGTTGGACGCGGCAGGATCGTATCCGGGTAAGAGGTCCGGACGGAGCTCCGCGCCGAGCGCAACGAGCAAAGCATCGTATCGGAGCGGCGAGGTCGTGGTCGTCACGATCTTCCGCCCTACATCAATTCCCGTCACCTCGTCGCGCAGGTAGCGGATCCCTTTCTGCGCCAGCCGGTCCAGCGACCGGGTGCCGCCGGCCCGATCGGCCTCGCCGGCAAGAACCGACAGGATCCTCAGGCCCATCATGAACGACCCACGCCGATCCACGAGCGTGATCGCCGCGCGGTCACCGAGGCGCTGCCGCAACCGGTGGGCGGCGGCCAGACCGCCAAAGCCCCCTCCGAGCACGACACACTGTGCATTAGCCATCAGATCACTCCTCCTGAACCAGTCAGCGCTCGTACACCGCTGCGCATGTCGGTCGAGCCCATCTCGCAGGCATGACAGGACCGCGGTGATCGGGAGAGAACACTATCTTACTTCGACACGGAGGGTGGAACGCATGCAGCCGCACTTGCTCTATGACTACCTCTGCACAGCCCGGGCCCGACTGTTCGACTGGATCCGGCCCCTGTCCAAGGAACAGTATGAGCGAGAGTTTCCCTACGGGCTCAAGACCATTCACGCCACGCTCCTCCATACCGCAGGGGCGGAATGGCTCTATGGAAAGCGAGTCCAAGGCCAGCCGGCCACGATCGCGGACGTGCCTTTCAGGCCAGAGAAGATCACCACGTTCGCCGTGGTGGAGGCGGAATGGGAGAAGCTGGCCAAAGAGACCCGTACGTGGCTCGAAGCGATCAAAGACTGGGACACGCAGATCGAATGGCGCGCCAGGGTTCCCTCACAGGCCGAGGGCGCCCCGATGATCCGATTCCGAACAACCAAAGGCGGTGTCGCCTCGCAACTCCTCTTCCATGAGGTCCATCACCGCTCGCAGGTGATGTCGATGCTGAGACAGCTCGGCGTCGCGGCACAGAATCTGGACTACTCGGTTCTGAAGTTCGACCGTCAGGAGGAGCGTACCGAGGTCAAGGCTTAGACCCTCGAGACGCCTTCCCGATCGGCCAGCTGGGAAGAAAGAAGGAGGAATGTGGAGGCTCCGCACACTGGTGATCGTCGGAACCGCCGTCAGCGTCGGTGGCTGTCTATTTCTCGCTCCCAGGCCCGAGTATCGTCCCGGTGTCGGAGTAGAGCGGACCGTGACGCTGCACGTCGAGGGCACGCCCGGACTCGCCTTCGAGGGATCCTATGGGACCCCGCAGTCCACGACTACCACACAAGGAACGGTCCCGGCCCAGTACCACGTCAAAACCGCGGTCGCCGTGGCCGCGAACTTCACCAAGTCTGCCGCCGACGGTGAGCTGATCGTGCGGATCATCGTCGACGGGCAGGAGCTCCAGCGCCACAGCACCACGGCGCCGTTTGGAAGCGTCATCGTTCTCCAGCGGTTCGCGCCGTAGGCCCCACGTTTTTACGTCATCGGGGCGCCGTCGCCCCGGGCGTCGCGCAGCCCGGGTGCGAGGTGGCGGGCGAACGCCCGCTCGATCTTGCGGAAGGCGTCGGCCCATGTCCGGCGGTGGGTGAACAGGTGCGTCTCGCCGGGATAGTAGTGCGTTTCGAACTCTTTGCCGTGGGCCACACAGTCCTTCACGATCTCGTCGAGTTGCTCGAACGGAACCGCCGCATCTTTGGTCCCGTGCAGGTTGATCAGCGGCGCGGTCATCTGCGCCACCCAATAACGCGGTGAGGCCTCGCGCCAGACGTCCGGGTGCAACTCCTCTGGCCCACCCAGCCGGGCTTCGAAATACCCCGCGGCCATCCGGTACTCCCGTTCGGCCCACCGCGCCCATGCGCTCTCGTCCCAGATGCCGGCGATGTTCACGCCGACCGCGAAGGCATTGGGATGCTTGGTGAGCGCCGCGAGCGTCATGTGCCCGCCGTAGCTAATCCCCCACACTCCGACGCGATCGGGATCCACATACGGAAGCGTCTTGAGGTACCCCGCGCCGCTTACGACATCGGCGACGTCGTCCACTCCAATCGCCATGTGGGTGCCCTGCTCGAACCCCACGCCGTAGCCGATTCCACCGCGGAAGTTGACGGCGAGCGTCACGTAGCCGCGGTGCGCCAGGTACAGCGTGAACGCGTGGAAGATGGCGTAGCTGTGCAGCGGATGCCAGCCGTCGCGCATCTGCCGCATCGGCCCCCCATGCACCCATACGAGCGCCGGATACCTTTGCCCAGGCTGCAGGTTGGGCGGCGTGTAGAGATAGCCGTGAATCATCCACTCCCGCGCCGAAGGAAACGTCACGTGGACCGGTGCGACCATCTTGTCGGCCGTCCATGAGGCGGGGAGCGATCGTGTCAGTCTGCGCGGCACCTCTCCGCGCGCATCAAGCAGCCAGAGATCGGCGGGGTCGACCGGTCCGCAGAACTGATACGCGATCCACTTGCCATCCGGGGACCAGGCCCCCAGCGTCGCCGTACCGGGGGAGTGCGTGAGCTGGCGCAATCCACCGCTGGCCACATCCAGCTCCCAGAGCTGCCGGTGCCCAAGGTCGGTCCGGTTAGACGAGAACAGGATCAGCCGGCCGTCGCCGGACCACCGCGGCAGATCGTAGGCGTGGCCGGTGTCCTCACAGTGGCCATCGGTGTGTTGCCGTGTGTGCCCCGAGGTGATGTCGACGGCGAAGAGATGGTCCCAGCCCGTGTGGCGCAGCACAAACAGCAGCGTGTTGCCGTCGGGCGAGCGCTGGGGCTCGACGGCGGGCAACAGACCTTTCTCCTCTTGCTCGACGAGCAGCAGCCGCGGGGCCGGTGCGGCCGGACCGACCGCGCCCTCTCCTCGATCGGCCAGGTTGGCGGTCAGATCGACCACGTAGTGCTCGCGGCGCCGCTGAATATCGCGCGTGATCGAATAGTAGAGCCGCCGTGCATCCATCCAGTGGAAATGGCCCTCGCGCTCACCAACGCGAATCCGCCAAATTACCCGACCGTCGGTCAGGGACACGACACTCAGCTCTCGTTCGGCTTCGGTGCTTGTGGAGAAGGTGAACGCGATCGCGGTGCCGTCCGGCGACCAGCGAAATGCCGGTATCCTCGGATCATCCAGCAGCCGTCCGGGCAGATCGAACGCCCGCGATGATCCGTCCTCGGCACGCCAGATCCAGAGCTGACCGTCGCGGACGAATGCCAGGCGCCCCCCCGCAGGTGACCACCGCGGCGTCGACTCCTTCGCCGGGGTCTCGGCGATGCGAACCGGAGTCTGGTCGGGCGCCACGACCCACAACACCCACAAGTCGTCGCCCTGGACGTAGGCGAGCGAGTCGCCCCGAGGATGCCAGTCGAATTCGGTCACGCTCTGATTCCCGGTCGAGAGCTGGAACGTTACGCCGGTCGCGGTCTCGATCACCCACAGATGGTCCTCTCCCCCATCGTGCCAGATGAAGGCCAGGCGCCCGCCCGCCGGCGACCACCGGTGTCCATCAGGGTGCCGTACGTGAAGGACTTCGTCGAGCGTGATCGCCGAGACGTCTCTCGCG
>JBOGSE010000232.1:0-1182 GCA_050694895.1 bacterium
CGGGCAGTCCCAGCCCGAACGCGATCTCCCGGCATTGAAAGTCCTGCATGCCGACCGCGGGCTCCACCGATTGGCGCAGGATCGACTGCGGTCTCTTGACCGCGATTTCTTCGATTTCCATGCCGCCTTCGCCGGAGGCGACGACCATCACGCGCTCCGACTGGCGGTCGAGCACGAAACCGAGATAAATCTCGCGCTCGATACTGCTCGCGGCCTCGATGTACAGGCGATGGACCACTTTCCCGCGCGGACCGGTCTGGTGGGTCACCAGGCGCTTGCCGAGCAGATCGTCCGCGGTCTCCCAAATCTCATGGTCATTGGAGCAGACCTTGATGCCTCCTGCCTTTCCGCGCGCCCCGGAGTGGATCTGGGCTTTGACCACCCATCTCTCGCCGCCGATTTCTTTCGCGCGGTAGACCGCCTGCTCGGGGCTGTAGGCCAGCCCTCCGGCGGGGATCGCGACCCCAAAGTCTTTCAGGATCTCTTTCGCTTGATATTCATGAATGTCCATCGGAAACAATCCTCGCTACTTTTTCTTCGCCTTGGCCTTCACCCGCTGGCGGGCTTGGATGGCCTTATCGATATTGACGATGTTCTCCGCCATGCGCGCCGAGGCGGCGTCGATCATCCTGCCATCGAGCACCGCGGCGCCTTTGCCGGCCTTCGCCGCTTCCTTCAAGGCGGCCAACATGCGCTTGGCGCGCGTGACCTCCTTCTCGGGCGGTGACATGACCTCATTGGCGAGCGCGATCTGACTCGGATGAATTGCCCACTTGCCTTCATAGCCGAGCGCCGCCGCGCGCCGCGCGCCGAGCCGGTACCCTTCGGGATCGTTGAAATCGCCGAAGGGGCCATCGATCGCCCGCAGCCCATAAGCCCGGCAGGCGACCACCATACGCGACAAGGCGGCGTGCCATTGATCGCCTGGATAATCGGGATTCAGTCCCCCGATGTTGACGGTACGCGCGCGGCAACTGGCCGCGTAATCCGCCACCCCGAAGTGCAAGGCCTCGAGGCGCCGGCAGCACACCGCGATGGCCTCGACATTGGCCATGCCGAGCGCCGTCTCGATCAGTGCCTCGAGGCCGATGCGGTGCTTGATGCCTTTGGCGATCTCGATTTGCGTGACCATTGCGTCCACCATGTAGATGTCAGCGGGCACCCCGGCCTTAGGGATGAGAA
>JBOGSE010000233.1:0-3943 GCA_050694895.1 bacterium
GAGCCGTGTCTAAACAGCGCGTTTCCTCCGGCGTCGGTGCCGGTCGCGACAGGCACGCCGTGCTTGCGGGCGATCCGCATCCGCTCTTGATAGGAGGGCACGACAAACCCCATCGCCTCGAGCTCGCGCATCCGGGCCACCTGCGCGGGCGCAAGCGGCTGACCCGAGCGCGCAGGATCGAGGTAGTAGTTCACCGCGAGGGTGGGCACCAGCCAGGTGCCCTGCTCCGCCATGCGCCCGGCCAGGTCGTCATCGAGAAAGGAGCCGTGCTCCAGGGTGTCGATGGCCGCGCGGACCGCGATTTCCATACCGGCGCGGGCGTGCGCGTGCGCAGCGGTGTGCCTTCCCCACCGGTGCGCCTCATCCACGGCGGCGTGGACTTCCTCGAAGCGATATTGGGGCAGGCGCGGATCCTGACCCGGCGAGGCCAGGCCGCCGGTTACACCCATGACTTTGATCCAGTCGACCCCGCGCGCGACGTGCTCGCGCACCGCCCGGCGAACCTCGTCCTCGCCGTCAGCGTTGCGGCAGCGCCAATGGACGTGCCCGCCGGTGGGCGTAATGCCGAGGCCCGAGGCGACGATGCGCGGGCCGATGACCAGTCCATCCCGCACCGCCTCGCGGAGGTGAACATCGAGGTAGTCGCGACAGCCGACGACCCGCACAGTCGTGATGCCAGCGAGCAGCGTTCGCCGTGCCGCGTCAACGGTGCGGAACGCGTGGAGGCCTTCCGGTTCCCCGAGGCGTCGGGAGACCGCATAGTCTCCGGAGGAAAGGGGCTCACCCCCGATCAGGTGAGTGTGGACGTCGATGAGGCCGGGCATGAGAGTGCGGCCGGCGAGATCAAAGCGGACCTGGTAGTCTGATGGGATCGCGACGCCGGGCTCAGCGGCGACGATACGGCCGTCCTCGACAAGAACTGTGACGCCTGACAGATCGGCGCCCGCCCCATCGAGCAGGCGAGCGCCGGTCAGGGCAAATCGCGGAGGCGCGAACACCTCCTACTCAGTCGAGAGCAGATGCATCCACTGCAGCGCGTCCCGGATGCCGAGCTCCGGATAGCCTTTCACGCGCTTGCTGATGGCCAGGATCTCGGTCTGATAGTTGACCCACAGCACAGGGACGTCCTGATAGATCAACTCCTGAATCTTGTGGTACAGGCCGACCCGCTTCTGCTTGTCGATGGTCTGCCGGGCTGCCGCCATCATGCGGTCGACTTCGGGATTGGAGTACCCGTAGTGATTGTTCACCCCGGCCGTGGTGTATTCGGCCGTCTTGTCAGGATCCGGCGGGGTGATCCGCCACGCGGTGCGCGCCTCATAATCCCCAGGCAGGGAGTTACCTCGGCGGATGTACACCGACCACTCCTCCGCGGTGAGTTTCACGTCGGCGCCCAACTGCTTCCACGCCTGCTGCGTGAAGAGCGCGATCTGCTCGCGGACCGGGTTGCCCCGATCCACCATGAGCTCGAAGGCCAGGCGCCTGCCGTCCTTTGCCAGGACCCCATCGGGCCCTGGCCGGAAGCCCGCCTCGGAGAGCAGCTGCTTCGCCCGATTCGCGTCGAACTGATACGGCTTCAGGCTGGGGTTGTAGAAGGGGCCGAACGACTTCGCGTACGCGCCGGTGGCCAGCGGCGCATCATTCCTCAAGATGCGCTGCACCATCAGTTCGCGATTGAGTCCGTGCATCACGGCCTGGCGGACCAGGCGGTCGTTGAATGGGAACTTCGTGTTGTTCAACGCGATGTAGAAAGCGCTCGGCAGCTCGAGGACCTTGAACGTCAGGTGCGGCGCGCCGCCCAGGGCCTGCTTGTGCAGTGACTCGACGACGGCGAGATCCAGCTCGCCGGTGCGGAGCTGAGCCACCACCGTGTTGATCTCGGGCATGACCTTGAAGACGATCGTCTTGAGTTTGGGGGCCGTGCCGTGGTAGTCCGGGTTGGCCTCGACCGTGATGTGCGCGCCCTTCACCGCCTCTTTGAATTTGAACGGCCCGGTGCCGATCGGATTCTGGGCGAAGTCGCTCAGGTCGTTCAGGTCCTTGCCGTCGAGGATATGCCTGGGCGCGATGGGCATGTTCCATGCCAGCACGATCGGTAGAGAGGGATAGGGGTCGGCGAACTCCATGCGGACCGTGTAGTCGTCGATGGCGTCGACCTGGCGGAGCCCCCGGAGTGTACTCCGGAACAGCGCCCGCACCCGCGGGTTGACGATATTCTCATAGGTGAACTTGACGTCCGCGGCCGTGAAGGGCCTGCCGTCGTGCCATTTCACCCCGCGCTTGAGTTTGAACACCCACACCCGCCCATCGTCGGCCGGAATCCAGGAGGTGGCCAGATCCCCGACCACCTGTAGGTCGCGCGGACGGTACCGGGTGAGCGTGCTGAAGACCACCTTGGCGACCATCGTGGTGGGCAGCTGCTGCGGCATCGTGAATGGGTTCAGCGTCACGTCGCCGATGATGGCGATGCGCACAACCCCCGGCGGCGCCTGGGCCTGGGCCGTCGGGGCGAGACCGAGGGCCGCGGCCGTTGCGGCTGCAAGCAGAACTGCCAGCATTCGTTTCATCTCACTTCCCTCCTCTGGCATACTGTCGTTGTCTTCTTTACGAACCGGCATGCCTGGGATCAAGGGTATCGCGCAGTGCGTCACCGAGGGCGTTGTACGAGAGCACGGTCAGCATGATCAGCGCGCCGGGAAAGACGGCCAGGACGGGTTTGGTCCACACGTAGTGCTGCGCACCAGTCAGCATGTTACCCCATGTGGGGGTCGGCGGCTGCACCCCGAGGCCGAGATAACTGAGCGCCGACTCGGTGAGCACCGCGTACGCCACTCCCAGCGTAGCCGCGACGATCATGGACGGCAAGGCCTGGGGGATCACGTGCCGGAAGAGAATGCGCCGGTCGCTGGCCCCGATCGCCCGCGACGCCTGAACAAATTCCAGCGGCAGCGTTCGCAGCACCTCCGCCCGGACTACCCGCGCCACAACCATCCATCCTGTGAACCCGATGACGAGCACGACGTTGACGATATTCGAGCCGAAGACCGCCAGGACGAGCAGGGCGAGAAAGAAGGTCGGAACGGTCAGGACGCCGTCGGCCAGCCGCATCACGACGGCGCCGACTGCGCCGCCGTAGAATCCGCTGACCGCGCCCAGCGTGCTGCCCACGGTCATCGCGACGACCATCGCGGCGAGTCCCACGGCGAGCGAGGCGCGGGCGCCGAAGATCAAACGCGAGGCGATGTCGCGGCCGTTCTCATCGGTGCCCAGGGGATGGTTACGGGAGAGCGGCGCAAACTGGGCGAGGAGATCGATGGCCTCGGGCGGGTGCGGCGCCAGCGAGGGCGCCGTGATGGCGACCAGGTGGACGAGAAGGAGGTAGGTGAGTGCCGCCAGCGCCAGCCGGTTGCGGCGGAAGCGCCGCCAGAGGTAGCCGGGCCCTCGTTGCGCGGCAGGGCGCGCGACCGGCAGCACTGGGGCCAGAACCGCGCGCTGGGCCATCAGCCCCGCCCTCGGTCACCGCGGCGCGGGGCGCTACCGCAGCGCGATGCGCGGATCGAGCGCGACATAGACAAGATCCGTGATGAGGTTGCTGATGATGACCATCCCCGAGACCAGGAGGGTGACGCCCATGATCACCGGATAGTCGCGCTGGATGGCCGAGTCGACAGCCAGACGCCCCAACCCCGGCCAGGCGAAGATCGCTTCGGTGATGACGGCGCCGCTGAGCAGCCGCGGGATGAGCACGCCCAGTACGGTGACGACCGGGACCAGGGCGTTCCGCAGCGCATGGCGCGTCAGCACCATCACCTCCGCCAGTCCCTTGCTGCGCGCCGTCCTGATGTAATCCTGGCCGAGCACCTCGAGCATGCTCGAGCGTGTGTAGCGCGTGAGCTGCGCCAGGGGAAAAGTCGAGAGCACAACGGCGGGCATGATGAGGTGG
>JBOGSE010000234.1:0-30243 GCA_050694895.1 bacterium
TCGCGAGTCCCGCCGACATGTACGTCGGGATCCCGGCCACGGCGCCGACCAGCCCGGAGGCGTAGTCCCCGGCGGATAGCCCGTCACCCGTCTGGGCCACGCTCACGATCGGCGTGAACAGCGGTCCAAAGACCTCCAGCCGATCTGGAGCCAACCCCAGGACGACCCGGCCCTGGCCGGCCGTACCGATATAGATGTCACCGGCTGCGGCCCACAGCGCCGCCCGGATCGTCGCCGCCGTCGGGGAAACCCCGTAACCGACATTCGTGGACGTGGAGCCGTCCAGCGCCGTTCCCACGGCCGCCTCGGTCTGAATCGCGTACCGAGCCGCCAGATCGCGGATGATGATGTCCATGATCTGTGGGGAAGAGAAGTCGATGTCCTGCCGCGACACATTGACGTATCCGCCGTAAGTCACCGCATTCCCGGTGACGCGGGTAATCGTCATCTTCTGCGACACGAGCTCGGCCTTCTCATCTCCCGCCCCGCCGGCCGCTCCCTGGACCGCTACCGATGCCCCCTGAGTCACCTTCGGACGATGGAACGTCGAGGAGGGGAGTACTTGGGGACCGATCACGGTGGTGAGCGGTCGTGCGGCGTCGATGAAGCTCACGACATCGCCGACGATCGGATCCGGAACGACCCCGAGGTTGTCGGAGGTCTTCTGGTGTGCCGCAGCGCGGTGGAAGATCTCCAACCGCTCCGCTGCCGCTCGATCGCCGAGGTGCGCGTGATACATCTCCAGCGCGTAGTGACCGGCCGAGCGGTACTGGATGTCCTCGCTCCCGACCCGACGAGCGGTCGTGAGCGCCTGGTCGAGCTGTTTCATCCGCGAGGAAACCATCTCGGCCGCCTCACGGGTCGATTCGAGCTCGGTGAGCTGATCCTTGATCTGGCCCATGCGATCACGCAGTGAGGACATCGTTTCCTTCTCGGCGTCGTTCAGGTCCCGCTCGGTGTCCTGCGCGGTCGCGATGATGCCTTGTACGGCGGCGTTACGCTCCTCCAGCTCCTTCTCGAGCCGGCGGATCATCGAATCGTTGGCCTGAGAACCGGCCATATCTACTCCTTTCGGTATGGGTACGACGCGGCCCAGCCGATGACGTCGTCTTGCAGGATGGCGTCCAACGCCGGTGTCGGCGGTAGTGGACCTTCCACTACCGTCAGGCCGTTCGGACCTTCACGAACGGAGAGAACTTGTGCGCGATCCCAGGTCGGATCTTCGACAAATGATAGATGATCGAGGAAGGCGCCATAAACGTCGCGTCTCTTCGACCGCTTATCAAGACGAACGTCACTCGGCTTGTTGGCCCGGTAACCGATAGAGACGGAGGTCATGTCCTGGTCCGCAAGCGCCATGATCTCGTCGCCCGCCGGCGATTTCACGATCTTTACTTGGGCCGTGAGTCCAAGGTCACCTTGCGGATCGAGAGCGACGATCTTCCCGACCGTTGCCCCTTTCGTGTGCTCACGATTCACACGGATCCGACCGACCCGTTCCTGGACGCCATCGAACGCACCACGATGAAACACCTCGGTCCAGAAGTCCCCGCGCCAGAACACCTGAGCAGGCTCATTCCAAGGGACCGCCAGCACATCAATAAGGTACTGCCGCTTATCGACATCGGCCACGACTGCCGCTCGGTTCACGATCTCCGCCGTCGGGGTCGAACGATCATCCGCGACCTTGATGCCGAACTTCTGGGCCGCTGCCTTGATCTTCAGCATGGCCTTGGCACCGAACGGAGACTGCGGAGCACGCGCTAAGGCATTACGAACATGGGCGGCGTCATGAATCGGGAAATGCCGCTTCGATCGAGGGACCGTCTTGCCCTCGGCGTCCTTCTTGCCCCCGGGTTCGATGTAGGCAAACGCCGAATCAGGCAGGTCGTTGATGGACGACGCCGTCAATTCAGCGCGAGTCGATGTGTCCTCCGCGGCGTAGAGCGCTCTCTGATGACGTTCGGCCTCCGCACGGGTCGGGTGACATTTCTCCGTGGAACCGTCGGCTTCCTTGACGACACAAAACTCGCCTTCGCGTTGTTCGATTCGCCACGGCATTATTGCTCCCCACCAGTGATAGCGGTCATGGCAGCCTCGCTCTCCTCATCCTCGCCCTGGAAGTGCTCGTAGCGGGCGACCTGCTCCGGGGTAGCGGCGCCCATCGTGACGAACTTCTCCCACGCGCCGGCCCTAGCATCGAAGCTCGGCCGGGAATACTCGTCCCGGTTGAGTTGGGCGGCCTGCCCTCTAGGGAGTGCCCAATACGACAGCGCATTCATAACGTGTGAAGCCGCGATCTGAAGATACGACCGGTCGTGGAAATCGAAGAGCGAACTCACATTTGAATATGTCATCGAGTCCCCACCGGCGGGAAGCCCGACGAGGAACGGTGGCACCCGGAGCAGCACGGCGATCCTTGACTCGTTGAACTGCTCGAGCTCCAGCATCGCCATCTCTTTAGGACTCACAGCCGGATGATCGACGAGTTTGGCCCCGCTATCGAACACAGGCGGTGCGACGGCGTTCTGAACCCGAGCCGCCATGTATTGATCCATCAACTGCTGGGCCTCATCTGGGGTAAGGGATTCCACTGCCTCGATCGTTCGCGTGGGGACTCCCCCGGTCGAGGTCATCTCACGCACATATTTGGCGATGAGCCCCGCGGTGAGCATCCGACCTCCCGCTACCTCGAGCGGCCCGACACCCCTCGCACCGTCCGTCGTCGACTTGTAGCGGATGTGCAGAATCTCCTCCGACACGTCCGGGCCGGTGTCCCCGCCGAGACGATACTGCCGGGTCCCACCCTTCATCTCGACCTTGATCATCCAGGGAGGGATAACGCGGAACGTCTGGGCGAATCCGTCCGCATAGCGGGAAATTGGAAGCACAAATGCCTCGCCGAGCTGGAAATCCCAAAAGATCTGTTTGGCGAACTCTTGCCACGATGAATAAATCGTCGCGTCGGGGTTCATCATCCACGGTGCGGGCTCGGTGATCTCTCCACCCTTGGTCCGATAGACGGGCATCCCCGACAACACCGAGGCGTTCATGTCCAGACACGCCCAGGCCACATCGATCAGGGAGTTGAACCGGGAGCCCATGTCCCAGTTCGGCGTGCTCCATTCCGCCGGCCATCCCGCCCAAGGTGAAGGGAAGAACGACGGCAGCGAACGAGCCTGGACGGGATCTCCCTCGATGGTGACGCCGTGCGGATCTCCGTCCGCCTCGCCGGCTCCGACCGTCGGCGGGGTCGCGGGAGGGTTGGTGTTGGGGATCTCCCCCTGATGGTTCACACCCCCGGTGACGAAGTCCCAGAATCCCATCTACGCTCCTTGTTTCATCTCGTTGATCATGCACTCCATCTCCTGGATGGTTTCCATGGTTCGCTTGACGGCCTCGGCATCCTGTTTGGCTTCTGATGTGATCATGATGTGCCACGCCTTTCGGAATCTGCGCCATATTTCCATATCATCCAACTCCTTGCCAGATGTGAATTGTAGGCTTGGGTAGCTGCCCGGCCGAGGCAGCATAGACAGCCATAAGAACAGCGATCAAGGCTCTAGAACGCTCAGTGATGAGATACCGCTCACCCTGCTCCGAAACCCTGAGCTGTCCCGCTAGGACATGATTCCGCAGGACGGGATCTCCACTGTGGATCAGCAATCCCGATCGTCGCAAACGGTCGAATGTTCCTGATGCCGCCGTGAGCCTCATCGGGGAATGCGGTGCCTCAACCATTGGCACACGCTGCTCGGCCAGGATATCCGCTGACCGAAGGAACCCACCTAATGGGTGATGGACGGCCTTGACATCATAGATCTCGCAGAGTTTGAGGATCCGCTGTTCCGTATCGGCGAGGACGGACCGTCCCTCCCGTGGTTCGAGAACTTCGGCCTCGATCGCAACGACTTCACCCTCTCGAAGAGCAGCAATCCCAATCGCGGCAGTATGGCCAACCGACGGGGCCAGGATGACCGAATCACCCAGGCGAATGGTCCCAATATCGGCATAGAGCCGATCCCACTCCTCTCCGGTTATCGCTGGTTCGTCACCCTCGGTCCAGATGCCGCATGCGAACCGGAGCCATTGCCCGATCGAAGTCGATGGCGAATCGTGCCTCTGGCGAAGAGTCTCTTTCGTATGCCACGGCGCTGGATTCACGTCCTTAACCGCCCCCATATCGTGGGGGTCATCATCGATCCCCAGGGCCCACTCGAGCATCACGAACGACCCATCAGCCGAGGTATAGGTACGGCGTTTCTTGAGCTGCTGGACGGCGAACTCCCGTGCCTTGGTTAGCAGCCGCCCGAGAGGCGAGTCGATCGCGGCACCCGCGGTCGAAATCGTAATCATCTGCGCATTCCCCAGAAGCCCGTCCCGGAACACGCCGTAGAGCTCCCCACTGGGATGCCGATGGAGTTCGTCCACCAGAGCTAGGGTGGGGATAACTCCGTCTGCCGTATCGGCATCTGCCGCCAATACCCGGATCCGACCCTTTCCCCGACGGATCATCCGGTACCCGCCCCGGACCTCGAACGCCGATTCAAGTCCTGCCCCCTGGACCAGCTTCGCGGCCTGGGTGAACAGGATCGTGGCCTGGTCCCGGCTCGAGGCACCAATCACGCACTCGGCACCTTCGACCATCAGCAGATGGTAGAGCGCAAGGGCAGCGAGGAGGGTCGTCTTGCCGTTCTTCTTCGAGATCAGGATGACGAGTTCCCGGATGCCAGCGAAGTAGAACCCCAGCATGAATCCTTGGAATGGCTCGATCTTCAGCCCGAGCAATCTAGCGAACCGCCGGAATCCCCTCAGCCCATACGGTGCCTTGAGGATGACCCTCAGCTCGGCTGCGGCGTGGGCCGAGAGAGGCGGTGGCAGCTTTGCGGCGGTCATGCCGACTTTTTTTCCCGGTTTCCGCTGATAGGAGTCGTGGTACGGCGACAGGAAAAAATCGCATTCATCTCAGAATTTGCTTCAATCTCGCACCGTGACTTCGGTTACAGCTTCGATGCTCTCTCTGGAGCTCGGGCCCACCACCCAGGATCTGGGCCTGGATATGGCCACCTTCCCAGGGATCCCCAACTCGAGGACCACCTCCACAGCGGGCACAGATCTCTGGGGTAGTGGCTAGCATGACCTTCACCCTATGTTGGTGGCCTGAGCCGTAGTCCCGGAGGGCATGATAGGACCTGGACTGCCGACCATGGCGACGACAACCTACTGCACCGCAGATACAGGCCCTCATGACTGGCAGATTACGGGGTGAATCACAAGCCTGCAAGTAAGGCCGCACCCCGCGGTCTCCCTCTACTACGACGAATGTCGGCATCAGGCTGCCACGTCATCCATGACCCTGACCTTCTGCCAACCTGAGTTGGGGAACGTCTCGATCGCTCCACCTCCGAAGTTGACCTGCCACTCCACCATAAGATCCCCCACAGTATTGGTATCTGCTGCGATCGGGGTGTAACGGACCGTCCCTAGGGTGGCTGCCCCGACGATCATAGCTGCGGCATTGACCTTGACCGCCGTATCACCAGGGAACCAGGCCATGAACTTGACGCTTGCCCCGGTGAGGTCTACCACTGCACCAAGCCCATCCTTCAGGATCTCGGTGAGAGCAGGGCTAGTGTCGTTCTGCTTCCAGAATGCATCAGGGGTCTGGCGCTGCCATGCTGTTCTGCTCATTCTTCCTCCAAGGTATTCTTCCCCGACCCAGTACTCTCTGGGGCATTTGCCCCTGTGCCAATTCTAGTCTTCCGCGTTGGCCCTCTGACTGGCAAGCCGGCTCCCAGCACTGCCACGATGGACGCCACCCATGAACCTGCTACTGCCAAAGCACGTGGGATCTGCTTCACCATTGAAACGCTGAAGACGGAACCAAGGACTAAGATCTTCCCAATTCCCTTTACTAGCACCACGACGAGACTAACGCCAAGCATAAGGGATGTTTGGACTTGCTTAACCAGAGCCACTGTGTAGATAACGGTGATCGAAAGCGCCTGCTGAATAGCTTGGGGCAATCGGGAGATGACCCGAGACCGCTGATATGGGCTGTCCTTGGTCCTCGAGACAGATGCCCCAATGGATGCCTGGAGATATGCCTGTCGGGCCTTGTTGATCCAGGCCGCGATGATCTGGAAGACTTGGGTGGCCAGAGAGACCGTGAATGTGGCCACGATGTCCAATGTTTGGAAAATCATCTGTATCACGTACGGGGCAATCCGAGATCTCTGATAGGGGCTGTCCTTCGTCATCGAGAAACTTCCCGAGACAAGGGCTTGCTGATAAGCCTGGCGAGCTCGATTCACGAAGACCATGACGAGTTGGGTGATCTGAGTCGCTAAAGCCACAGTGAATGTGGACGTGACATCCAAGAAGAAATGGATGATCTGGGGGAAAGGTAGAAATTGGATCTTGCGCGATGCATTGGGTGCGGGTACAGAGACACTGTCAGATGATTTCATGGCCATGAGATAGGCCGTCTTCGCCTTGTTGACCCAAGCGGTGAGGGCCTGCGTGACTATGGTGGTCAAGGATGCCGTCAAACTGACAGCAAGATCTAAAGCCTGGTTAATGATTTGGGACAGCGGCAGGAATTGGACGACGCGAGAGAGCATTGGAGAATGGTCCGTTGGCGAAACGTTAGACGACGGCGTAGCCTGGCTCAGGAGCATGACGTAATTCCCAACTTGCTTTGCCCGGTTGGTAAATGCACCGACTGCCGGTGGTGGCGGAGCTGGATGCACGGCAATCGTCCAGGCCGTCCAATCATCTGAGACCGAGATCGTCCACGTCCCAGGGTCTTCGCTAGCTGCATTGTTTGTACGGGTCGCGGTAGCTACACGGCAATTCGTCGCTACCGCGCTAGCTGTACCCGAGTTGGCACCCAAAGGGCTCGAGTAGTTGGTCGGGTTGCCCACCGGCGGAGAGGTCTGCTCGCCCTCCCAGCCACCGGCCCAGATCCAGAGGTAATCCTTCGCTCCGCCCGTGGGGGTGGTAGCACTCGGGTCGGGTATTGTGCTGGTTCCAGTAGCCGGTGTCCCGCTCTCAGGAGCCTGGATTGTGGGATCTTCTGCGCCGGTGATGCTGTAGGCGATGAATGCCGCCTTGCCGTTCCCATGGGTGACGGAGATCGTGGTCCCGTCCTCGGTGCCATCCGCCAACTTCCATGCCCAGGCCGTAGTATCGTCGGAAGCATCCGCCGAATTCTCGAAGACTTCCGTCCAGCCCGCAGGCCAGTCGATTGCTCCAGCAACCGCCGCGCGAGCAACAACAATCAGGGTAGATCCAGTAGATACCGTAGCCGGCAAGGTGACAGCATGAGAAGTGGCGGCCGCGGTGCCGTTGGTGGTGGCAGTCCCTTCGACCGATGGGAAGGCCATTAGTTCCTCACTGAGACGAGGACTAAGTCCTTCCTGTCCAGGCTCGCGATGATTATCTGCAAGGAAGAGATCCGTTCCACCATGTATTCGGCATCATTCACCCTGACATGGATGATGCGCTCCGATCGATTGGCAGCTCTCATCGCACTGATCGTGCCCTCCATTAGGTTCCCGCCCTCTTCGTTGTACCCGATGCTCATCCAGTCGATGAACACATCGATCTCCGGAGACATGGCGAACGACTCGGCGACCGCATGAAGTGGCGTCACCATTTAGTTACCCCCGATAGATGAGCTGGGTCTTCGCCAAGATCGAGGCGGCCCCGGTGGGAGACTCCTGGAGTGCGACCTCGACCATGAGATCTGTGAAGTTCACATCGGGATCTCCATCGGCGAACCCGACCCTGGCCTTCACCCCGTTGACATTCGTCCGAGTCCAGCCACCCGACGGGGCGATGGTCATCCGCTTTCGGAGGGTGACCGCAATCCCTGGGTCCTCGGTCGAATTGATGGCAGAGACGCTACCGGTCGTGAGAACCTCAGTATTGTCCGAGAGCAAGAGCCGTGCTTCCCCGAGCGAGGCCCCCGTGTCAGCCGACTCGATGTGGGCCGCGTAGGCGCGAACGGCGAATGGAATGAGCGAGCCCGCGGCCAGGTCCTCCATCAGGAACTCCATATAGTCGGTCGTTGCCCCGAGTTCCTGTCGGATGACTTGGTCGGCTGTGTTGGCAAGCTGGAGTGGCCGGTGGCCGATGAAGCTATTGCCATTCGTCGTTGAGTTGGCAAACGCTGTCCCGACGAAGGAATCGAAGTCCCCTGCCACAGCAATGTTGTGCGTACCATCCGCGTTCGGGATGAGCGACTGGACCTCGTGATTAGTCCACGTTCCGCTGATCTCTTCGTAATCTCCATCAGTGACCGAGACGATCCAGTCGTCCACGTAGACCGTATATGTCTCTGTTGTCACCTTCGTACCGACATCCACCGAGAAGATGTTTGCCACCGTTATTGCTTTGGTAGTAGAGCCCTCAGGTCCACCGTCTAAACGTGCGCGAATGATCGCTGTTGTAGTAGATGTATCGTACTCGACTACTACCCTATACCATGTGTTTATCGATACAGTAGACGGCCCGAATGGAGCATCCCCCGCGCCTCCGGCAATGGACAGGGCAAAACGTCCACTGGTCACATCCCACTTGAAATAGCCGTCGTCTCCAGTCTTCTGAAAGAAGAGGAGATCAGCGTCGGTACTTGGAAGTGCAGCGAAGCGTACATATGCAGATTGCGTGACAATCTGAGAAGCGACGCTGTATTGGACGTTTTCGGTGGCGGCGGCAGTGCCGATTTCAAGAGACCGCAATCCTGATCGGACGGGCGACGTAACCATTGTCGGGGTACCCGCCACAGAATCGTAGACACCGCCAACACCTGATGCCGCATTACCGTGCTCGAAGCCATCGAGCATCGCAAGCGTGGCCATTTAAAAGGCGCTTCCGCCTGCATCCTGCGGGATGCCCTGCCACTGTGCGAACGTCTTGTTTCCGTTCCAGGCGAACGCCAGTGTGGACACCGGATCGAGGACGTCGTAGGTGTTGAAGTCGAAACTATTGTCCTTGGTGTTGGTGAAGTATGGCACCGTGTCCGCAACATTGCTGATCGAGAGCGTCACAGCCTTCCGGCCTGTAAGATTCTGCGTGATCTTGTTGTCACTGAAGTGGTTCTGCTCAATGTCCAGGTGCATCACGAATCCACCCTGATTGACAGTCAGGTTCCCGTCAAACTCGATGGCGATACTCCCGATGTTCGGCTGATTCACCACGTCGTTAGAGAACACATTGCCGCCGACCACCGTTCCGCTCGAATGCAGGACGTGCAGTCCCACATCTAGGTTGTTGAGGAAGTAGTTGTAGCGGCAGGTGTTGTACATGCCATTCGAAATCAGGATCTTGGTCCCCTGATCGTTTCCCGTCACTAGGCCATCCACCCAACGGTTCGCCTCGAAGGCAACGCCGCCCATCGGGGATGCACTCCCGGTGCCTTCAATCTTGTTCCATTCTACGAGCGCCTCACTGTTTGCCGTGTCGAACCAGACACCTCCGCGCACGCCATTGAGGCAGTAATTGTGGATCCATTGTGTGCGGCGCGTTCCAACGAACTTCGTCCCCCCGACCGAACCTGGATCACCACAGACAGGACCGAACTTGTTGTCCCTGAACGTTACATCTCGTCCCTGAAACGCCGAGACGGCACCACCGATGTTGTTGAACAAGCAGTCATGGACATCTGCAAAGCCTCCTCCCTGGCCTACGCTGACGCCGTACCAGGTATTGTTGAACTCGCAGTAGCCGATCTCCCAGTTGTTACTCTGGTTCCAGTCGATGACGACATCTGTGCTGTTCCCGATCCCTGAGCCGGTTCCGGCGTTGAACCCATCGAACTTGCCATTCATCACCTTGACACCCGTGACTCCCGAGGCGGGCCTGATCGCATTCGAGATAGCCCCACTCCTGGTGATGATGACGCCAGGATCGAACCAGAACTCGTCGCTCGCGTGGGGCTGGATAACCGCTGCGAATGCGAAGCTCGCCGTGATCTCGAACTTCCTACTTGTGCCAGCAGCGTCGACCGCTGATTGAAGCGAAGCGAACGTGCTGTGGCTCGAGGTGAATGATCCGGGCCATTCGGGAATATCGGCGATCGCTCGCTGACCAACAGCACTGCGAGGGCCAGAGTAACTCTGGACTAGATCCAGCGGCGGCATGGTGGCGGTGGGCGTCACGCTGGGGCTCGGTGACGGGCTGATGGATGGGCTCGGGGATGGCGAGGGATGGGGTCCCCGCGTGTGCCAAGGCTTATGGTGTGCGCCTGCAAGGATAGGTCTCCCGACTAGGTATCCGATGATCCCCGCGGCCCCCACCAGTATGGCGCGGCGGCTGATGGGCCGGGATTTCATTCGTCCTAGAGATGAGCCCAGCTCACCTTGCGAGCGATCCGACTTATTTGCTGCTGTATAGCAGACTTATGCATCACTCATCCCATATGAAGTAGGCGTCGACCGCCTGGGAGACCGCCGCGAGCTGAACGAGCCCGACACCGTTCGCCGTGCCCGCCGGGATGAACAATCCGTTGGCCTCGCCATAGAACGTCAAAATCGTTCCGGCGCCTACAGCCGCGCCCACCGGCATGTAACCTACCGCTGCCCCCAGGGTCGGCGCAGTGGTGATGAACGTGTGGAACCCGGCACCAAGGACGGTGTGGTTCCCGAAGTCCACGTTCGTCTCATTGGTCGAAGCGGTGGCCGTACCGGCAGTCGTCAGCTTGACCAACTGAAAACGAACAGCGGTAGTCCCGTTGTTGAACACCCCGACTTCTCGGATCTTGAGATCCTGACCCGCGATCGCGTACAGCCCGCAGGCCGGGAACGTGGTCGAGTTGGGGTTCACCGCTGGGAACGTTACTGAACATCTTGCCATATCTTTCTCCTTACGCAGGATCTATCGTTAGCGTGAACTGAATGCTGTCGCCGGAATTCAGATTGATAACCGTGAAGTTGTGGCTGGTGAACATCGTGCCTGCAGCAGCAGCGGAGAATAGGCCGGCCTCCTGGATCGCTCGAATAGCCGTGGCGGTGTTCGTCCAGACCGCCTGATATTTCGCTGTTGCACCGGAGCCAATCACCGAGACCGTCGTGGCACCGCGAGACTCGACCTCGAGCCCCAAAGCTGTGTCACCCTTGGCAGCAGCTGTTCCGTCCGTCCCAAACGCCCCATGGCTGCCGTTGTTCCCTGACAGAGCGCCAGAACCGGCAAGACGTTGCGCTGCCCAATCCTCCCCCGAATTTACAAGCACGTCAACCACCGGCAGCTCCCTTCGTTTCCCAGCCCGGGCTCTTGGTTCGGCTGATCACGCCCAGGTCTTCCACGGTCCCATCCGCCCGGATGATCTTCGCAGAGAGCGAGGTCTCCTGGGTCTTATGCAGGAGCTTTCGGAGCAGGCGGCGAATCATTGCCCGCATGGTACCTGAGCGCAGGCCCACAGGCTAGGAGTCCAGCCTAATAAGCACACGCCCAAGGTCCCCATCCTACGGCCCGGACCATCCGTACCGTGGTCACGATCTGTGTACGGCTATTTTTCCAGCCGGGTCGGAGATACCACCAGGTCGGCCGGTAAGACTGCACTCGGTAAGGCCAAGACGACAAGTCATGTTGTGCCAGACCCACGTAGGGACCACTGGGGTTGTAGGCAAACCGGGACCACCCTGATTCGCAGTCGATGACGGCGGATAGCTTGCCGATTCCTCCCGGCACGGGCCATCTTCGCTCCACGCACCAAGCCGTTCGCTGCTCCTCACGATTGGTCCACACCCCCGGGTCCAGCGATTGGAACCTGCACTGAGCACTTCGGTTCATGCTCACCGCTTCGGCCATGGCGTTGCTTGAACAGCCAACGATGAGCGACAGGCAGACGAGCCATCTCAAACCGCCGGCCCGTTCGTCAGCTCGAGGATAGCGTCACCCCGGACCAGGATCCGGCCACAGGGGTGCACATACCGCTTGCCCAGCTTGATCTTCTGAAGCACCAATCTCACGTCAAGCGGCTCATGGCATTGGCCGCAGAAGCTCGGATAGGGATACTTGATGTTCTTGGGCATCCCCGAGCAGAGCTCGCGCCACGTGTTGTCAAATGTCATTTCCATTTCCTGATATCACCACCCCAACCATATCCGAATCCATTGACGATCTGAGATATCCGCTGCGGAGTAAGGCCCACTATGTGAGCAATGCTCTGGCGGTCGTGTCCCATCGCGTAGAGCTCCATGACGTGACCGTTGCGCTTCTCCATGGCTTCCTTGGTCATCTCGCCCCATATCCGACGGTCGGTCATGAACCGTCGCCGAAGGAGTGGATGATCTCCTCGAGATCGGGACGCTCACCGTCAAGTGCTTTCCGCTTCAGTTTGAGCCATGCACTTGGACCTAACCAGAAAGTAGCCCATTCTTCATGTTCAAGAGGACGTTCAGTGAAGAACTTGTGATGACCGGCGCACATTGTCACCGATGCTTCCGGATCCCACCGCGTGGCATGGTATCGGCGGCTAATCAGGTGAGCCCATTGGATGGCGCCGGCATGATTCCCAGTGACCATAGCATCAGGCCGATTGCCATGGACCACCACCACACAGTATCCATCCCGTTTCTTAACGTAGTCCCCAACGAGCTTGTCCGCTCGCTGGGTGGCATGGGTCTTGCACAGACCAAGAACGGATGGACGACGCGCGCAGCTCCGGATGGAACAGGTGACGGCCTTGCGACGTGGCTTGGCTCGCTTAGGGCGGAGCGGGGTACGGCGGATTAGGGTACTCATGGACTCGCTCACTTCGGCAGCGGGAAGAATCCATCGCACATACATCCAGTGATAGCACATCCCGACCCGAGCCGCATGAAATCCTTGTCAGCTGGCCCGAAGTGTCGCTTGAGAGTATGAGAACAACGGTCACACGGATGGCCCGACTCAATCAAGACTGAGCGTGCTCCCCCTCCAGGATGGCTTTGAGATATGCGTACGGGTTCCGACACGTCTTCGGAGGGAACCCGTGCATCACCCTCAAGGCGTCCTCTACCCTCCTGCCACCATGGACGTTCGTCAACCTCTGAAGTGCCGCCGGGGAGAGACTCCTCGAGTCCCATGTCTCGTTGATCCGCGAGGCTAGGTAGATGCTGTCGTACGAAGGCTTCAACTTCTTGCTCCTTTCGTTCGCGTCTTTTAGTCACTAGCTTTTCCTTTAGACGCGCCGCGTTCTGTGCGGCGCAAGGTTTCAGGCCTTTTCAGGACGTGCCCAGGCACCACCGGGGAGCCGGTTTTTCAACATGTGGACGCATCCGGGGAAAAGGTGCAAGGCCCGGGCCGGTCTAGCGAGCCGCCAATCCCCAAGTCGGGTGCATCGTTGTGCCGACGAGGGGGCCCCTTGAGGAATGTCGTGGCACCGGGGTATCCTTTCATCGGTCGTACGCACCGGCCAACATAGCCCCCTCGGGAATGAGGCGCAAGCCCTCCGCGGGGGCTATGCATTTTCGCTTCCGTGCCCGATGCCCTTGAACAGCTGATCGAAGTGATTCGAGATATCGGTCGGATTTCTGTTCCTTCGTCTGAGCGAGAGCCTTTAGCGAGTGCTCGGCCAGCCCCTTTGAGGGAAGCCAGCGATAAACCAGACATGGTCTTGCTCACCGCTCATCCCTCCAGTACGGGCCGCCGACCGGTGAGCACGCAAGGGGCAACTCCCGTGGCGACCGACGGCCCGGACAAGAGGGACGGATAGGGTTGCCAAGTGCTCACGACAGCATCGTCGTCCATGTCGGGGGCCATGTCAACGGTCTTCTACCCGGCGAATGAAGCGTCCACAAGCTGCCACAATTTCTTCAGCGAACACATGCAGCGTCAACCAGACGGCTAAGAGTTCCACAGAGAAGAGACACGCCCAAAGCGGAAGCCACAGGTAATCACTCTCACTCATCATGATTGGTTCCTTCGGCGGAGCTCCCCGAAGAACTCGTCCATACGCTCATCGGCTCGCTTGGAGATGACTGCAAGGCAAAGCGTCAGAAGCGCCATTGAGACACTGAACATGACCAAGGCCCAGACCCATATCATGTTTCCTCCTCAAGGGCGGCGCGCTCATGCCATAACCTCTGCGCTTCGCTTCCTCGCTCGCTCTCAACGAATGGCATCGCCAACGAGAAATTGGCTTTGACTTCGCGGATGAGTGCTCGCAGCCGCTCGACCTCCCGTTGGGTATTAGCGAGTAGCTCGACACATTCGTCGTAGTTGGCTTCTGCCTTCTTAGCTCTGTCATACCAACTCTCGTTCCATCTGGAGCTCATGCTTCCTCCTCAAGGGCGGCGGCGACGATGGGCGCTTTCCATTGCCGCAACAGCTAGGGCGGCAATCTCCGTGAATAGCCGCAGAGCGGGCTCTCTCTTACCACCCAACTCATCTACTCGCGCGCGGATGAAGCGCGCCCAGTCTTTTTCATCGTGCTCATCGTCGTGAACGGAACCCCAGCGCCTATCTTGACGGTCTCGCTCATGGTCAATTTCGGCGAATATCAGTCGTCGGAGGCGCGCATTCTCCTTCTCCAGGTAGCGGCGGTGACCCTCCTTCGATCGGCGGACCTGCTCGGCGAGTTGCTCCTCACTGGCGACCAATGCGAAGAAGTCATACTCTGGCTCACCGGGGATGCCAGGGTGAGAGTGCAGCCCCGCACCGATGATGCCGTGCGAATGGACGACCGACCCGTGCGCGTGCTCGATGTCCGACTGCGTCGGCTCGTTCGGTCCCAGGTTGCTCATGCTCCCTCCTCCAGGGCATCGCGAATAGAAGCGTTGATATGACGCGCCAGAGCATCGGGGTATTGGCTCAACGTCTACGAAACGCCGTCCGCGTGACACGTATTCCATCACCGACACAGCATCTATCAGCACTGCCTACAGCCGCTCGATCTCTTTGCTTGATCGGCCGAAAGACTCCAGCCAGCGACGACCATCTTCCTTCGCTACAGCAAGTTCTGTCCGCAGCTGCTCGTTCTTGGTCTCAGCTTGTCCTAGTCCGGCATTCAACCGCTCGATTTCGTCTTTGTACATCTCGACTTCGTATGGTTTCATGCTTCCTCCTCGAGGGCATGAATGATGCGAAGCACTTCGCCCAACGCTGCCCGCAGCCGCTCGATTTCGTCCTTATACATTCGCAGACGATGGATTTCACTAGCAGATTCTTGGAGCATTGTCATTGAACTCTCATGCATTTCTCGCAGCCGCTCGACCTCAATCCGTAGATTCACAACCTGGGTTGTCATCTGTGCATCGCGTGCTCGCAATCGCTCGACCTCCGCTTTCCAGGTTCCCGCTACCTCGTAGATGAAGGCCAACTCACGCGCGCAGCCCTTGTGGTGCTCGTCGCCGCCTAGGTGTTCACGTTCCACTTTACGCAGCCGCTCGACTTCGGCCTCCAACGTCGCGATGTGGTTATGCACGCCTAATACGCTCATGCTTCCTTCTCTCCAAGCAAGACCTCCCGAGCGAAGGCCGACAGAAGCTCGGGCTGAGCTCCCTCCATTCCCGGCACCCGGCCTTCCCCGATGGCCTCCAGGGCCGTCTCCAGCTTGACGATCCAGGTGGCCCATGAGGCCGCCGCCTGGCCGGCGTCCTGAGCGAAGGCCTGGAGAAGATCCCTCTCGACCTGCTGGAGGCGCTCAGAGGCCCGTACAGCGGCCCTGGCCTCGTCCCTGGCCCCTTTACCCACCCTGGGTGCCTCCGAGGCTCTCGGTCGCCCTGATGAATCTCCAATGGCCCTCGATAGCCCAAGGTCTCCAAACGACAATGACGCTGGGGAAGAATCCCGAGGCGCGATATGGACCGCCAGTCAGAAAACGGACCCTGCCACGGATGTATCGGACCTCAGCATGCCCAACAACATCATTGTGCCACCAAGCCAGATCCGTGGAAGCCGGCAACAGCCCAACTACTAGGGCTCCCCATTCCGCAGCTTCGCGCGCCTTCCTAGTCCATGCGTAGATCTCTCTGCCATAAGGCGGATTCATGAACACGCGATTACAGCCCCAGTCTTCCTCGAGTCCATTCTCGGCCTCAGTGAAGAACTTCGCGCATTTCGCATTCTCAGGAGTCGCACAGGGATCCAAGGTAAAGTGGAACTCAGCCTCCAGCGGATCGAAGATTTCCGGTGGTGTCTCCCATTCCCGGCCCTTACCGTTGTAGCGACCATTATTCTTCGATCGCATGCCGCCCAATAGGGCCGGATTCTCACTCGAGCCAATAGTGCGACGCGAGTTCACCTCCGCACCTCCCGCAGGATCGGCAGGCAGACCTCCCGGCACATGGAGCACAGCCCGTCCTCCCCATCAGCCGGATATGGACACAGCTGACGGTCGCCCAGGATCCGGTCGGTGTTGATGGCCAGCGGGCAGTTGCAGCGCTCAATCATGCCGTCATCGGCCCGCGAGTTTCGACCCAGCCATAAACCCCGGGTTGCCATACCCGGCCGCATACGCCACATTCCCATGTCAGTGCTCGCCCTCTGAACGATGGTAACGGGCAGCGATGCTCACCTTTTGGCTCGCCTTTTGGATTCAGAGCGGGATTGATGTGACTACACCCCGCCGTTCCGTATTCGCCACAGGCACAAACCAGAATGCTCATGGTTGGTTTGCCACCTTCCTTGTGGTGCTAGAGAGGGAGCGCGCGGACTCCCCCCCCGGCTCATCGGACGGCGGGGCGTCTGTGGAAACAGCTTCCGAAGAGGAAACCAACCCACTGTCCGAGGACTTGGAGCGTGTGGGGGCCGAGGCGGTCGGTACGCCCCCGTCGGGGTATGACCGTGACCCTCCGACCCCCACAGCCTCTTCGCCCAGAGCCTCCCCATGGTCGCTAGGCGAAGACTTCTTGCTAAGCCATGCATAGAAGTCGTTGGCTATTTTCACCGTTCCAATGTGTGGATCATAGTTTGGTCGAGCAGTCACGGCCTGCATCAAGGCCGTCCGTCGGTTCATAAAGTCCTGCTCCATGAGGAAACCTTCGCGGGTGTTGCGAAACGCTGTCGGTGCCCCTTGCTTCTTCGGAGGAAGGGCACGGGGACCGTAGTCACCTTCGGATATCGTCCAGCCATCTGGCAGGGGTTTGCCCACCTCGAGTGCTCCTCGTGAGTCGTCTGGAGTCCAGGCGGGCTTCTTCGTCTCATCGTCCCAATGCAGGAGATACCCTTTGCCTTTGGCCTTGACGATCTCTCGGATGTTCATACTTCACCTCGGGCCTTGGTAATTGCAGCTTTCACTTTAGAAATCAAGGCGTCGGTTATCGGGGAGCCACCTATCAGACCATGGTCAAAATCCTCCCTGTAGGGCTCGAACCATTCCTCAAGTAATTCCAGCAAATCCGGGGCAACTGCGATGAGGTGGGCGTCAGCCTCACAACATGAGAGGGCGACCCGATGCTCATTGACGCCAGCCGTTCCTTGGCGAAGTACGCGGTAATGACCATGCGATGTCTCGGGTGGCAGCGCTTCCCACGGTCCCGGTGTATGGCTAGACACTTTCAGTCTCCCTGGGTTCCCATTTCGCTAGCTGGGCTTCGGCCTTCGTCAACGAGGCCAGGCTTTGGAGCGCACTCAACCACTGTCGGCGGGATTCAACGGCTTGGGAAGCGGAACGCTTCAGCCCCTCGGCCAGACGAGCCCGCATCTGGAGTTCGCTCGTCTCCAGATCCACGGCGGCCTCGATCGCTCCCACCGTTGCCTTTCCTCCAAGCTGCTCGCGAGATGTCAGATAGGAACGAGATTTCGCCCGACGAGATTCATCATCAGCGATGGCGTCGGCACGGATGGCAGCCTCATAGGCCACCATAGCTTCGTCAATCTCTTTCTTGGCGGCGAAGAGACCGCGTTGGAGTTCGATGAGATTCATATATCAGTCCCGTGGTCGTAGTCGGCCGTCTCAACACAAGCCGGACAGTCAACGGCCGGGGTGAAGTCATGCGCTGGACACGCCAATTCTTCCCGTTTGGCCTCATGCTCATGGTGTTCCTGCTCGGCCTGGCTGTAGTAGCCACGTGGACGGGCAGGACAATCCAGGGCGTGACGGGTGCGCAGTCGACCGCAGAGGGCGCATATGGGACGGGTACGGAGCCGGCTCATGCTGAAGCCTGTTTGCCCTGATCGTGAAATGCGTTCTTCGTCCAGACGCATCTAGCATGAGCAAGTGAATGTCCGGGTGGATCACTTCGGAATGAGAACATGTCGAGTATCCATTGGATTGGTTCATGACAAACAGAGCACACCGCTTCCCGCCAACCATCATAGCCCAGCAGGCGTAGAGTGCCATCAGGCCAGAACTCAAAACGGAAGATGTCCCAAGTCTGAATTGGCTGGATCATATCTTCCTCGTCGCCACATCATGCTTCATTAGATTTGTCCCGGCGATCACATCGAGCGGTGAGAAGTAGATATGACTACGAAGCCGTGCCACCATCCGATTGTCCATGTCCCACGGTGTCAGCGCATGTTGCTTGCATCGCGGACAGTCAGGGTTCAGGCCATTGGCATAGACATCAGGCTCGGCGATGTGGGTCAGCGCCATAGTCGCCTCCATATCCCAGTCCGAGCAAGAGTTCGACCTAGCACGATATTCTTCACCCGACGCGGCAGACGCTTTGGATGAGCTACCGCATCGATGGTGTTCATCGTTCGACTCAAGCGGTAGAGATTCATGGAGTCTCCTCTACGGGAGAGGATGGATCGACCCCTGGTGGGACGGATGCTCTTGATGCTATTTCCGTCTTCTGATAAGGCCAGTAGAGCGTCGATGGCGTATCTCTGAGAGTGGTGTCGTACTCGCCATCCTCCACGGCAGCGATGAGGATCCGCCAGGCTCGCTCCATCCCCCGGAGTTCGTAGTATTTGGTCACTTGGTTCGGCCATTCGCCAGCATGAAGCACCTCCCCCGCAGCCTGAAGATCAGCAAGCAGTCGATCGCCGTCAAGGATATGGGGACTCACTGACATCCTCCTAGAAGTGCCAGCGCCAATTGACCGAATAGACGACAGGCACGAAATACTTCACCCATTTCGTGTAGTTGTTCCAGAAGGCGAAGTATCTAGGACCTGCCGAAGTGCGAACCGTGACGTTCATCCAGACCCGATACGGGGTGTAGTTCCAGCACACCACTTTATGAAGGGTTGGCACACGGCAGAACACCTGAGCAGCCCGTACGGGTGGTGCCACGGCGATGGAACCAAAACCCAGCGTCGCCGTGATCACTAGAATAGCGATTGTCCGCTTCATCGGACGACCTCGCAGCCGGAGAAAAGATCTGGGACCTGCACGTAGCAGACATCGAATCCACGGCCTCCGTAGACCGAGTCGCTGCCCGAGCCGGTATAGATCACGTCGTCGCCGGCACGGCCACGGATGTCATCGTTGCCGCCACCACCGCTTAGCACATCGGCACCGGCGGTTCCCCGAATGTCGTCCGGACCGGGGCCACCCATCGTGGCCGCCAGAGCACTCGGGCCAACCAGGATTGCCAGGCCCGTCACTGCGATTACCAGCAGCTTCTTCATCGTTTCCCCCTTCCTTGGGTGAGCCCATGATGAAGGCAAGCACCCACGGCGGATAGTCCCCTTTTCTCCCTACAGCATGAAAGAGGCCCGGGACCCCCCGAGAGTCCCGAGCCTCACACCGAAGGACCGACGGGAAGGGGGAATGTCGGCCCCACAGGCGGATTTACGCTATCACGAGTAGTGCTCGCGGTCACGGGGCCAGATTTCCCGTGCTAGGCGACGGTGGCTTCTAACCCAAGCCTGGTTCTAGGCGCGCTCCCAGGTTCCCCGTCCGCGAACTTTTCTACGCTATCACGACTCGACGAAGAAATGGAGCCCCAACCACAGCCACAGGCCCACGGCCAGCCAGAACAGGACCTGCCATCGGTTGGTCAGGGCTAGGATCTTGCGGATCCAATAGGTGGCCGGCTGGAACCGGTCCCGCCGGTTCAGTAGAGCGGCCGTCTCAAGGAGGCCGAAGGCCACCAGAAGACCCAGCCACAGCCAGTTCATAGCAGGTACGGGACGGCGTGCCCGCCCGCAATCATGAGGTCGCCGAGGCTGTCTCCGGTGGGCAGGATAACCCGGGCCAGGAACCGCCCGTATTTGTCCTCTTTGGTCGCCACTAAGATCACCTGGCTTCCCGGCGGGGCTAGCCCGGCCGCATAGTCTCGGGCCTCCATACCCCTGGCGTCGTGGAGCTCGGGCGCGTTGATCCCATGCACCCGGACCTTCTCGCCATGGACGACCTGTCCCGGCTGGCTCTGCCGATGGACGCTCAGTGAGTCACCGTCATACCAGGAATCGACCTCGGCGGGGAATTGAAACACAAATGCTGTCACCGATTCCGCCACCAGTTGACGAGGCCGGTTAATCCAGCGGGGGCGGCACCGAGCAGGATCACAATCGCCCCGACCTTCTCAGGCGCCAGCTGTACATCGAACAGGATCAGCGCGGCTCCGACGATGACCGACAGTGAGAGGCTGCCGGTCTCGGCCGGATGCTTCTTCACGACCTTAGGCTTGTTCATCTATCCCTCCTCCGATGCCCCTTCTCGATGATGACTCCCAATGCCCCGAAGAAGACGAACATGAGGCAAACCGTGTATAGGACCGTTCGCCACATCCAAGGAATCTCCGGCGCCCGGTAGACCGCCTCAAGAACCAGAATCAAGGCGCCCGCCGCCCCGAAGCGGAGCATCGCAAGCGCCCCGTACATCCGGGAGGGAGGTGACTTGAAAGCATCGACGAGGTTGTAGATTCCGAGATAGACAATGAGGCCAATGGCGAAGCCCGACACCCCGACTAGGAATTCCTTCAGGATCATAGACCGTTCCTCTTCTTCAGGACCGTGTGAGAGAACGCGGCACCCACTACAGCCATCATGGCCATATGGACGAATGGCGAGGGATCATAGGCTGGAATCGCGATGTCCGCGATGAATGACATGGTCCAGACGATCGAGACCAGAATGGCGATGTAGGCCGTCAGACGGGCGCTCAATCACGCCTCATTCCCCAGGTTGCGATGCGGAGCAGGATGCCGACGACGAAACCGGCCGCCGAGTAGAGAAGATCGTATCCCACCGTCATTGGCCCTCCCGCATGAAGGCGTAGATCAGCAGGCCGATTAGCCAGGCGAGCACTATGGCACCGAGGACGAACAGCACCGTGCTCATCCTAGAACTCCATAAGAAAAATGGGGGGGATCGCCGAACGCTGATCCGTGGAAGAACTTCTTCCCGGCCTCGCTCTTCGCCGTCATCAGCTGGGCTACTTTCGGAACGATCCCGTTCACCAGGTCGATGGCCCGTCCGCATCGATGGTAGCCCTTGCACGGGTTGGCCGCCAGGTGGCCGGTGCCGTTCCTGTATGCCTGATACAGCGTGTTCTGCTGCGCATAGCTCCGATAGCTCCCCGAGTACACAGAGGTGAAGTCGACCGTCACCTCACAGAATTGGCCACCGTCTTGAAGGACCCGGAGATAGAGCACCATGGGTTTGGCATGGAGCTTGACATTCTTCACGTCGCCATCGGGATATCGGAAGCGGATCGTCACCAAGCCGGCCGGCGTCCAGTCTCCGCAGTGAGGAGAGGAGAGCGGAGCTCGATAGGCTGAACCCTCCCGCAAGCCCTCGATCTTCCGCCTGAGCACCTTGTCCCGCACAGCATCTGGCTGAGTCAAGTCGATCCCCTGGAAGCTCATGCGAGCTTCACCGCCCATAGTGTCGAGTTCGCTTTCATATCCAACGATGAAGCGTTCGACACTGCTTGCGCCCATTGCAGGGTCAAGTTGCCAGCAGTCCCACCATTCGTAACTACCCCAAAGACCTCTATCGCAGACAGCACGTTCGTAAGATCCACTTGCACCGAAGTGCCGGATGTATTGAATCGAGACATTTGGGCCCCAGCGCTTCCAGGTTTGTCATAAATGACCGTGAGTCCCATTGAGGCACCGGCTGGAATTGTGAACGCCACCTTCCCATCCGCCACACTCGCACTGTTATCAAACATCAACAGTATGAAGCGGACATGCCATATCTCATTGGCCGCTAAAGCCATCAATAAGTTATTATCGTCTTGAAGGACCGTGCTGCTCGTCACCGATTCGTCCGATGGTTTCCGTACGACCAGATGCGGTCCGACAGCCAGTAAGTTATCTCGGACATGAGGGTCCATGATCGCCTTGGTAACAAGTTCTCCATCAGTCCAAGTTCGAGGGGCAGTCCAGCCCATATGTCCTCCCTATCCGACGAGTGTCGTTGTCACACCGAGTTCCGATTTGCCAACAATGCCCAGTTCCCACTGGCCCTGTTGCAGCGCGGTCGAGGATAGATTCCAGATAATGCGCCAATGCCCGGCATCGTTGGTGATCTGGATGCCTTCGATGAAGGACTGCTGCTCAATCACGTCACCCGCAGGTCGTTTGCGAACAAGGATGCGATCATGAAGGTCCTTGTTCAGGATGCGCGGCCATTGCGTATCGTCGAGGCTACCGTCATCAATGTTCAACGCCGAGATCCGCTGCTTAGGGAAAGCGTACTTCGACACCAAGAATTCAGCACGATCAAGCATGGCTCCGGTGGTAGTCAACTGCGTCGATACGGCTAGAGCCCGAGTAGCACCGCCTAAGGTAGGACCGCCGAACAGGCTCTGGCTAGCGATATCCGACGCCGTCTGACTTGCCAAGGTCGGGGCGGTCACCGTGACCTCGTTCCAAATCGTCTGATCATCGTAGGAGGGCATAACCGAAGCGAACCGTTTCTCCGTCCCACTATCTCCCCAGACATCATTGGTCTCGTCTAGCAGGGTGGTGTGGAAGCGATCGAAGAACGTCGCCGTACCATCGGTGGCCATAAAGAACTGCCCCGATTCGCTCGCCGCCATCTCCTGAATATGTTGTAGGACGTTCGCGTTAGTGAGCGTGGCGGCTTGCACGGTGGACTGTCCGATCTCGATGGAGTACAGGCTCGAGGGCCAACCAATTGCATTCAGGAGGGCGGTAATCCGAACGCCAGTTGTCTCGGCTCCCCGGGTCAGGGTCACGGTGGACAGGTTGAGAATCTTCATCCCGTCGGCGAACTGCAAGTGAACGAGATCTGTCCCCTGGCGGTGGGCTCCAGACCACGAAGGCGTCCAGGCTTCGGCAAAGCCGGTGACTAGATCATAGGTCACAGCGGAGAATGTGGCTTGGAGTTTGATAGGGGCCATCGGCCTCACGTCGGGATAGAGCGTGCTCAACGTATTCGAGGGAGTGAGTTCCCCATCCTGGTTTATCAGTGTCGCACCACCGGTACCCGTTTCGATGCGGTCTAGCTCGTGTTGTCGACCTCGGCGGAAATTGAAGTCCATGACCCTGCTAGTGATAGGGGTGTAGTCATATACCGCGAGGAACGTATCCACGCCGAGCAGCGATGTCCCCAATAGCCAGCCAGATAATCGACCAAGCGAAACCGTGACGGTCGGAAGGGTCAAGCCCTACCCCCAAAGATGTCTGGATTCCGCGAACCAGTGCGAATCAGTTCGCGGCGAACTTGCTCCACCAAATCCCGGTCTACCACCGCCCTATCCGCCTCCGGCCTAGCTGGAATATCCGGGATGCGGATGGTGTACTCGATCACCACTCTCCGGGTCTCTACGAACTCATCGGCCATGTCTCTCCTCAAATCGTATGTCCTGGTGGCGTTCCGCCCCAGGCTGGATAGAAGTCTGTGTGGACGTGATCGTAGTGGTTTCGTAACGGCGAGGGAAAATAGGGGTCAGCGAGAAGGTGTGCGATATCCAGGCCCCCTCGGTTCGCGTCGAGGAAGTAGGCAAGTTGGCGATGTCGCTCGCCTGAAACCATGAAGTCCACCGCGTTCCCATATGCATGCTGGGACCAGGTATGGGTTCCTTCGATGAACCGGATGGCCTCGACTCCGATGTCCATGGCACCGAACATGGCGAACACCACACCAATACACCGGGCTGCCGCTGGGGTTGCACCACCGACACGCTTGTATTCGATCTCGATGATGACCTGCGTTGTGCCCCCGTTGTACCGATCAAGACGACGGACGACCTCCTCGACAAGTGTCGTACCTTCCTCTCGAACATCCAGGCCGCTCACGAAATTCGCCCACTACCCATCCCTGGCTTTGTCGGATCGAATCCGCTGTACTTGTACTGGATCTCGACGGTGTGTTTTGTGTTGCCCTTGTCCATTTTCTCGAGGACCCCGGTGATCCTATCCAGAGATTCCTTCGCTTGGTTCGTCTCACGTGTGGATTCCTGCCATGCTTTCTGAGCCTTTCTCTGTTCATCCTCGGTAAGTTTAGTGAAGCCGATCATCCATTCCGGACCTTGTTCAGATAGGAAGGCAACAAATTGATCATTTATCCATTTTTCCTTTGCAATTTCCCGCATCGCCCGCGCGAGAGCATGTGCTCTATCTCTCATCATGTCGAAGTTACCAATAACATCTTGACGAGTTATGCCCGTCTTTTCTGTTAGATCTTCAAGAACAAAGATCGCGGTATTAAATGAGTCCTTGATATCCATCTTCCATTTCTTTAATTCCTCATCGGTCTTGTGGGCGAAATTGACCACGGCTTCTTGGGACTTTTTAACCTTTTCGATCGAGAACTCGGCCCGGTCTGCCAACATCCGATAGCCCTCGGCTATCTGTTCCTGCGCCGGATTCATGGCCAGCATCGAGAACGTTTGCTTATCAAGGGCTTCGTGCAAAAGGGTCGCCGGTCCGAGGGCTCGGACGTAGGACTTGTTCACCTCATCCTGCCGCTCTACGGCTTTTGCTCCCGCGATTCCTTGGTCGTCTAGTACCTTAGTGACGTGCTCAACCTGCTCTGAGAATTCGCCAGCACTCACCTTTGCAATGCCCCACGCTAGGGCTAATGCTCCAAGAGTTGGAATTGCCGTGGCTGTAAGCACTGTACTGAGTGCCGTGATTGCCGCTGCACCACTAGTCGCTCCTATTGCAAGACTGAGAAACGCTTTTGATCCAGCTGCATAAGCAATGGCTTCCAATCCTGAAGCAATCCCAAGTAATAGACCCGGGACGTATTTCACGGCCGCAAACCCAGCGAGCGCCGCAATGATCAATACAATGTTATCTGCGACGAACTTGAGCATCGGGATAAGACCGCGAACGAGTTTCAGGAGTTCGGTCATCACTGGGAGAAATGCTTTCCCAAGCGCCGCGGCGACATTCTCCAACTCTGCCTTGAACACACGCATTTGGTTCGGGAGTGATTCCCCTAACGTCCTACCAAAGTCACCCTGTGCCTTGGTGGTGTCCTGAAGGATGAGGCTATACCGAGCCTGGATCTTCTGAGCGTCGGTCAGTTCCTCTCCCTGTTTAGCAATGCCCAATGTCAGCGCTTCAGCCTGAACTCTTGCCTCAGAAATGAACACGCCAAACTGCCTAAGCGGTTCAGCTTCCCCGGCCAGACCAGCGCGTAGTTTTTCTAGAGCAACGGTTGGATCAACGTTATTGAACGATGCCAAATCCCCTGCCAGTCCGACGAGCTTGATGCTCAGCTTCCCCGTTTCGTCAGCCGCTATGCCCGCAGCATCGAGCATCTGCCCGAATCCACCAGCAGCCTCAAGAGCTGCACGCTCCGATAAACCGAAGCTCTCTGCCGCACCTTTGGCAAACTTGATGACCGCGGTCGAGGTATCACCGAACACGACCTTGGTCTTGTTCAACTGCTCGCCGAGATCTGAAGCGGCTTTGATCGAGAGTGCAATCCCAGCGACCGCAGCGACCCCTACGGCAGCAAAGGCAACCTTTGCAAGTCCTCCTAGGTTGGAGAAGCTCGTCCCCATTGTTTTGGTAGAGGCGGTGGTCTCGGTTTTGGCCGCCTGCATTTCGGCCAGATATTTCTTCGTCTCCAGTTCAAGTTGGACAAGGGCCTGGCCGATTACCCCACCGATCCCAGCACCACCGAGGAGCGAACCAAGATCAGCCACGCAACATCTCCCCAGCTTTACGCGTCTGCTCTATCGCTGCTCGGTGTTCATCCTCCTCGGCCTGATCGGCAGCGAGGGTGACGATCAGTGCCGCTCGCAGATTGTGGGCGAGAACATCATCGATCGACTCAAGAGTAGCGGCAGGATCGCGTCCCCAATGCTGCTCGATTCGGGCAAATGCCTTCCCCTGTTCGGAAGAGGCGAATGCCGCAAGTGCCCTCACATTTGGCCTTTTGGGATCTCCACCTGCCGGGTGGCGAACTTCACGATATGGTCGTAATCCTCCTGGGAGAATTCACTCACCAGATCACTGGTCATCTCGATGATTTGCCCCTCGATCGCCACGACGGACCGTCTGACGATCTCATCCTGAAAGCGCGCCATGTGGGCGGCATCCTCATTGGAGACATCCGGGATCTGGCCGTTGCCGGATGAGGCTGCTACGACATGCTCGAGAACCGGGAGAGGAACTCCACCGGCGAGGATGCAGTCCCTGATCCGGGGGAGACGAAGGGTCACCTTCAGACCGGAGGGCAGCGTTTCCTCGAAACGATTACGGGAGCGCAGCAATTCTGCGGAGTCCATCTGACTCCTTTCTGCCGAGGCCCATGGGGGACACGAGCGCGTCCAGCATCGAAAGGCTTATCTATGCGGCGACGTTCGAGCCGTTGATCACCACCCACTTCACGTGATCGCCGGCTGTGGGCTTGTCGATCATACCGTTGATCGTGACCAAAAGTGGAGAGGCTGCCGGATCGGGTTGCGGAGGACTAGCAACGAAAACAGCTTTGTCCAGATTGACTTTCGCATTCCACGTGCCCTGGACCGAATGCACGAAGTTGAGCTCCACCGATCCCTGAACCTTGGTCGTGGATGGGGTCGATCCAGCGACCGCACCAAAGAATGTGGCACGGTATGCCTCGTGGTTGGCCATCAGCAGCGTCATGGAGAAACTGCACTCTACCCGCTCGAGGGCTAGGAAGTTGACCGAGGTCGAATCCACCGTTGGCTGATGGGTGACCGGTCGACTGACGAGTAGCGAGCAGGTCTGGATGTTCGTCTCGACCACCGGAGTAGCCGCGTCCACCTCGTACTTCATCGAGCCACCGGTGAAGGTGTAATACCCATCCGCTGAAATCGTCTGGACCGTGGCGTTGGTGTAGGAGGCAATCGTCGGTCGCTTCCCAACGTACTTTACCCCCACCCGCGCGGGCCCGCCTTCTTGAGTACCGGAGAACGAATATTCCGACATGATCCCAGCCTCGAATGTCTCCTCCACCGCCCCACCCAGTAGGTCGGTGTTGAAAGTTGTGAAGAACGCCGGCACCGCCCCAAGGCCCGACATCGTATGGGTGAACGGTCCAACGCCCGTCAGGGTATCGGTAGGGTGAAGACCGACAAGAAGTTTCGGCAGTGGGTTGCCGAAGGCGGGGAGGACGACATCCGCTTCCCAGTGGATATCCCCCTGCTTGTAGGAATCCCCCACGATCGATGAAGCATCGGTGACATCGACGCGCGAGAAGGTCTGGACCGGCATTGATCGCCCCGAATACACCGGCATGCCGAATTCCTCTATCGTGGCAATTGTCGATTCGTTGGTCTGCTTCGCCAGACCCCAGATGAACTTGTTGCTCGGAGTGGTCAGGCCCATTTACGCCTCCTTATTCTTCGGGTCGAACCCCACCGGATGGTCGGGATCGGTTGCCAGCGCATCGAGGAGGGCGATCTCGTCTTCGTCCTCCGTCTCATAGAACCCCTTGGAAAATGAGATAGGTCCGAGCGCATCGCCCTTCTTGTTTGCTCCGGTGATTTGGACCGTCTTTTCGGCCTTGTACCGCATCATGCCCCCTAAGAAAGAGTGATCGCCCGCTTTGCCCGGATCCCGATGGCGAACCATCGAATGACTCCCGACCGATCGGGAAATGCCGTCCCCACATATCGCACGGAGGTGCTGTTGGCCATGAATTGATTAGCCCGTTTATAGAATCGGTCCCGCGTGTCCTGTGCAAGCTGGAGAAGTGCTCGGGCAGCTTCCGTATCCGCAATACCCCGGACCGATTCGTCCCCCGCATGCTCCCAATAGAGAATGCGGTAGATCTCGATATGCTCAGCCCCACCATCGGTGGTAAGCGGCTGGGCCTCCTGCGCTGAATCGGCGACGGGGAAGATCGACAGGTGGTGCTCCCCCGGATCCGCTACCAACTCCTCAGGATCGTAGGGCGCATACAAATGAACGAGCGCATCTCGCAGACTGACCACGTTCGTTGTCAGATCCAGGGCAACTGCATCGCAGAAGGTTTCCCACTCAGAAGCCACGGAGCGCCACCGAAGCGTTGCGCCGATACAGCCCCGGCCACAGAGGAAGGGTGGGGCGGAGGAACGGCTTGGCCCGCATACCCGGATGTCTCACAGGCCCGGTGACAATTCTTCCGTCCGCCAGCTTCAGCACCTTATTCTTCGGAGCGATCTCGTGCGAACCCACGCCTTTCTCGAATAGAATTCCCAGAGGATGTTTTGCTGCCACCACGAAATGTGTTCCCGTTCCCACCACACCGATGGATGCTGCCACCCTCCTGGAAGGCGCTCGGACCTTCGCGGCACCGGCTAACTCGATAGCTGCGGGACGGACGGCGGCCAGGAGCTTGGCGTTCAGGATCTCGGGCCGCCAGATCAGAAAAGTGCTCATGCCGTCATGGGCATCCTGCGCCCATAGATGGAGATCAATCGGCTCATCTCTCGACTTTCACCGAACACTCGTGATGCGTCCACGGTCGTCTGCTGCGTGATGGTCGATAACGGATCTCCCGTTACCTTTATCATCTCGTATACACGGAGCGCAACCAGCCGCTTGATGTCGTTGGGGACCTGAGCCCATCCGAACTTACCCACTAGCTGAATCCCTCCGTCAGATAGCCAGGTATTCACCGACAGGGAATCAATCCAATCCCGCTTACGCCCGTCGATCATCGCCATACCAGCGGCGTTCAATGATGATTGCAGTCGGTAAGAGGTCGCCGTCAATGCGGTTATGGTTCCTGAAAGACTCCGGGTACTCACCGTGGTCAACGACCTCACGCGGCGATGAACATATAGACGCGACCCGATGGTTCCGCTGATGAAAATCGTCTCGTCATTGTCCGGTGTCGGAGGATCGAAATCATCATCAAGCTCCAACTCGAGCTGTCCAGCTACCTGAGCAATGAAGAGATTGATCAGATCATCGGTCCCATCGGCCTCCGTCAGGAGAAGATTCGCCGTCCAGGATTTGAGCGTCCGTTCCCGGAAATCGGCAGCTATGGCGTAGGACATTAGCCGTTGGTCATCTGTCGGACCGTCGCCGTACCGCTCGCGACCGTGTTCCCCACTCCAGGTGCTGTCGGGGCAGTCGCCGCGGTCGTGCCGGCTACGGTCACCTGATATACGATCCTCGTAGCCACGACATCGAGATACTGCCCGAGAGTGACCGCCGTGCTCACCGGGAAGTCGATCGCGAAGATAGCACGCCCGAGGTTATCCACGGTCGCGGTGGTCAAGCGGCCGATGTAATCCGTCGCCGTCGTCCCCGGATTCAGGATTCGGCGAAGAAGATAATCGCGCCGAAATGTCGTGGTTGCCATCAGCCCTCCCTCAGAGCGTCGACGAGTTCGTCTTTGTTCATCGAGGATGCGCCTTCAATGTCACGGTCCTTCGCTAGGGCCAAGAGCTGTGCCTTGGTTCGATCCTCGTAGTTCCCTGTGCCGGTGTCGGGTTCGGAGGCAGGAGATTCGGCAGGCTCGGCCGTCTCCAGAAGATCCCTGACCTTCTGGGCCTGCTCCGTCTGGCCTTCGGCCTCGTAGATCTCGAGGTTCTTTTTGAGCCGACCGGGGCGTGCATCGGCCTGCACTTTCCCGGCGTCGAGGACCTCCTGCTCGCGCTGTGCAGCGATCTCTTCCGGTGTTGGCATGCTTCCTCCTTCCGGGGGGCGGGGAGGGCCGAAGCCCTCCCCGCTATCATCTGCCCCCAGATCCGTTTATGTAGCGGTGAGTTCAATGATACCGGTGTCCTGTAGACGCATCGGCGTGAAGTAGCCCGCGTACGCCACCTGGACACCGAGCACCGACGGCTCGGTCACCTGGAGCGTTCCCACCCGCTGCTCGAACACGTCGATCGCGGCGGTGGAAAACAGGAACGCCTTGGTGCTCGCGAGTCCCGCCGACATGTACGTCGGGATCCCGGCCACGGCGCCGACCAGCCCGGAGGCGTAGTCCCCGGCGGATAGCCCGTCACCCGTCTGGGCCACGCTCACGA
>JBOGSE010000235.1:0-8827 GCA_050694895.1 bacterium
CCGAGGAGCTCCTCGCCGCGTAGGCGAATACCATCGGCTGTCCCGATGCACATTCTGCCGCTTGTGATCCCGACGCCCTATCCCGTCGGTCCGGTCAACGCCTATCTGCTGCCGGGCCCGCCGGTGACACTGGTAGACTGCGGCCCGAAAACCGATGATGCGCGGGCGGCGCTTGAAGCTGGCCTGGGTCGGGCCGGTATGACCTTCGGGCAAATCGAGCGCCTGGTCATCACGCACGGGCACCTCGACCACTTCGGGCTGGCCGCGACCGTCGCGGCCGGCGGGGCGGAAGTGTACGCGCACAGAGCCGACCTACCCAAGCTCAGGGGAGAGCGATGGTTCGTCGAGCCACTGCGCACCCTCATCGCGGAGGCTGGATTCGAACCGGGATTGGCAGACACGCTCCTTGAGGCGTTCCGCAGGTCCCGGAGGCAGGTCGATGACATCACCCCGGCGCATTTCCTTGCCGACGGCGACCGCATAGAGCTCGCGGACAGCACGCTCGAGATCCTGCACACGCCCGGCCACGCGCAGGGGCACATCTGCCTTTGGGACGGAGATGCGTTGATCTCGGGCGATCTCCTGCTCGAAGAGATCAGTCCCAATCCCATCATCGAGTTCGACGCCAACGGGCAACGGCTGCCGACGCTCCCGGCGTATCTCGCGTCACTCCACCGCGTCGCTGCCCTTCCGCCGGCGATCGCCTACCCGGGCCACGGCGACCCGCTCACCGATCCCGTTGCGCGGATCCGCGAGACTCTGCGCCACCACGACGAGCGCAAGGAGCACCTGGCGCGCATGCTCGACGGCCGCACCTGGACGCTGCGCGAGCTGGCAGCAGCGTGGTATCCAAACGTCGACCTGTTCAACCTGTTTCTCGCGCTCTCGGAGATCATCGGGCACCTCGACCTGCTGGCAAACGAAAGCCGCGTCACGTCAGACCGCCGCGACGGCGTCGTGCGATACAGCGTCGCCCGCCCCCACGGCGCCTGACCCTGGCAGGGAAGGCCTCCGCGGCTCCGCGAATGGTGTGGGCGGAGCTCCCGGACCAGGCGCATGGTGCTGCGAGACGCGATCGCGCGATATCACGACCTCCTGTCCGGCGACATCGCCGCGGAGTCGCAGGCCCAACTCGACGACCAGCTTCGGCGGCGCGGCCTGTTCTTCGGCGACCGGCCGATTTGCACGGTGCTGCGGCCGCGGTTTCTCACGCGCGCACAATACGACTTCATCAGGACGCGGTCGCTGGTGCTGCTCGGCGCCTTCGAGAAAGCCTACCGCGCCGCGATGACCGACAGCAACGTGCGAGCCCAGTTCGGGCTCACGGACTGGGAGGAAGCGCTCGTCCGTCACGATCCCGGCTATCCCACCTACGGCCCGACGTCGCGGCTGGATGCGTTCGGCTCCGGCCCAGACGATCTCCGCTTCACGGAGTACAACGCGGAGGTGCCGGCGGCCGTCGCCTACAACGACGTCCTCTCCGAGGTGTTCTTCGCTCTGCCGATCATGCGCGAGTTCCTCCACGAGTACGAGGTACGCCCGCTGCCCGCCCGGCACAGCGTGCTCCATGCGCTCGTGGACGCGTTCCAGCGGTGGCGCGGGCGCCGCGAGGCGCCGCGCATCGCCATCCTCGACTGGCGCGAGGTGCCGACGTACAGCGAGTTCGTCCTCTTCGACGAGTATTTCAAGTCGCAGGGGTTGGCCTCGGTGATCACCGACCCCCGAGAGGTCGAGTATCGCAACGGCCGCCTTGTGGCCGGAGATTTCACGATTACGCTCATCTACAAGCGCGTGCTGCTGAGTGAGCTGATCGATCGCGGCGGGATCGACCATCCGGTCGTACGCGCGGTGCGCGACGGCGCGGTCTGCATGGTGAATCCCTTCCGCTGCAAGATCCTGCACAAGAAGGCCAGCCTGGCCGTCCTGAGCGACGAGGCCAACTCCTACATGTTTACGCCCGAGGAGCAGGCGGTCATCGACGCCCACATCCCCTGGACGCGGCGCATCGCCGAACGCAAGACGATGTACCGCGGGCAGCCGGTCGATCTCATCCCCCTCGTGCTCGAGCACCGCGAGCGGTTCGTGGTGAAGTCCAACGACGAGTACGGCGGCAAGGGGATCGTGCTGGGGTGGCTCACGTCTCCCTCTGACTGGGAGCGGGCGGTGCGGGTGGGGTTGGATGAGCCGGCGGTCGTGCAGGAGCGGATCACCGTGCCGAGCGAGCCGTATCCCAGTATGATCGACAGCCGGCTGGAGGTCATCGACCGGATGCTCGATACGAATCCGTACGCATTCTACGGAAGTTACGTGGACGGCTGCATGACGCGCCTCTCGACCGAAGCGCTGCTCAATGTCTCGGCCGGGGGCGGCTCCACGGTCGCCACATTCGTGGTGGAGAAGCGGTGATGATGAGATGAAGCCTCCGTCGCTGACGATCGGCATCGAAGAAGAACATCAGATCATCGATCCGGAGACGCGCGAGCTGCGCTCCTACATCACCGAGATCCTCGAGGGCGACCATCTCATTCTACGTGAGCAGATCAAACCCGAACTCCATCAGTCGATCGTCGAGATCGGCACCAAAGTCTGCCAGACACCCGCGCAGGCGCGGGAAGAGCTCGTGCGCCTGCGCCGCGAGATCACCAACGTCGCGGGGAAGAACGGGCTGCGGATCGCCGCCGCGGGCACGCATCCGTTCTCGTCGTGGCTCAAGCAGGACATCACGCCGTTCGAACGCTATCTCGGCGTCCGGAAGGACATGGGCGACCTCGCCCAGCAGCTGCTCATCTTTGGGACCCACGTGCACATCGGCATCGAGGACCGCGAGTTCCTGATCGACGCCATGAACGTGGCGCGGTATCTGCTCCCGCACGTGCTCTGCCTCTCGACGAGCTCGCCGTTCTGGATGGGGCGGAAGACCGACCTGAAATCGTACCGCAGTGTCATCTTTCGCAACTTTCCCCGCACGGGCATCCCGCGGGTCTTCCAGTCGTGGGCGGACTTCGCCTACCTGGCCGAGACGCTCGTGCGTACGAACAGCATCCCGGACGGCACGAAGATCTGGTGGGACGCGCGGCCGAACCACAACTACCCTACGCTGGAGTTCCGCATCTGCGACGTCTGCACGCGCGTCGACGAGGCGATCTGCGTCGCGGCGATCCTCCAGGCCATCATCGCGAAGTGCTGGAAGCTGCGCCGGGACAACATGACCTTCCGCGTCTACCCCGCGGACCTGATCGAGGAGAACAAGTGGCGCGCGGTGCGCTACGGCCTCGACGGCAAGCTCATCGACTACGGCAAGCAGGAAGAGCTGCCGGCCCGCGACCTGATCCGCGAGATGATCGAGTGGTTCATCGGGGATATCGTTGATGAGCTGGGCAGCCGCAAGGAAGTCGAGTACGCCTTTCGCATCCTCGAGAACGGCTCAAGCGCCGACCGTCAGCTCGCCACGTTTGAGCAGACGGGGGACCTCAAGTCCGTCGTGGATCAGTTGATTGCGGAAACCGCCGAAGACGTCGTCTCCGCGCGCCGCTGACGCGCTCTAGACCGCCGGCCCAAGCCGCTCGTTGTCCATCGCCAGTGCCCGCCGGGTATGCAGGGTCGCCCGCCACCAGAGCACCACCACGATGGGGAACACCGCCAGGGCCAGGAACGTCCCGGTGAACAGGACCGCATCGTACGCGGCGTGCGCAATGATCGCCACGACCAGCCCCCGCGCCAGAAGTCGCGTCGCGCCGCTGGCGGAACACTTGGCGACCCCAATGTAGAAGCCCATGAGCGCACCGAAGAACGCGTGCCCCGGCACGGAGAGGATCGCACGCATGATTCCGATCCCGACGCCGCCCCCAAGCACGTAGCCAATGTTTTCAACGGTAGCAAACCCCAGAGATGCCGCCACGGCATAAATGATCCCGTCGAGGACCTCGTTGCACTCCGGGTTCCGGTAGACCCCATAGTACACGGTGGCAAACTTCAGACCTTCCTCGATGACCGCGATGATCGTGGCCGCCACGACGGCGCCGCCGAGGCCCGCCTGACCGACCTGGATTCCTGCCGCCGCAAACACGGCAAGCTCCACCACGCCCGCGACGATGGCCGCGCCACCGCCCAGCAGGAAGACCCGGCGGATCAGGTGACGCGGTTCGGGCCGCAGGCGATCACGCTGCAGGAAATACCACAGCCAGAAGGCACCCGGCGCTACCGCAAGGACAACAAGGAGCATTGGCAACCGCTTCGACCGGTGCTTCGGCGGTCCTGCCAGTCTAGCGCCGCGTGCGAAATGGGCATGGACCCTTCGAGATGGCCGTGCGACTCGCGCTGGCCGTTGTCGTGCTCGCCGCGGCCGCCTCCGCCGCTGGGACGCCTTCCGCGCCATCTTCGCTGTGGCGCCGCCACCCCCACAACCCGGTCATCGTGCCCGGCTTCCCCATCCGCCCCGGCGGGCCTCTCGGGATCTCCGTCGCAGACGCCAGTGTGCTCTACGACGAAGATGAACGGCGATGGAAGATGTGGTTTGCGACCGGTTGGGATGAGGCGGGCGGCTCACGCGTAGGGATCAAATACGCGGAGAGTTCGGACGGCGTGGCCTGGACGATAGGGAAGGGTCTTGCCCTGGAACCAGGCACCGCGCCCGCGGAGTGGGACCACACCAATGTCGAGACGCCCTCCGTGGTGAAAAACCCCTCCGCGCCCGCGGAGCGCCGGTACATGCTGTGGTATGCGGGAGGCAATGTGAGGCGGCGCTCGATCGGTCGTGGCTTCCCCTACTACCAGATCGGGCTCGCGTTCTCACGTGATGGGCGGCGGTTTACGAGGGTGCCTGCGAACGAATCGCCCTACGCCTGGTCGGGGCTCGTTCTCGTCGTCCAGCATGCGCTTCCGGCGTTGCCGGAGGCCACCGATGGCGTCCTCGCCGATCCCGACGTGCTGCTCAAAGACGGCGTCTTCCACATGTGGTTCTCAACGCTCGCGCTCAATCGGCGCGGCGAGGTGGTCACCGGAGGCATCGGGCACGCGGTCTCGCGGAACGGCGTGTCCTGGCGCGCCTCCCGAAAGAATCCCTTGCCGTCGTTGATGCGGGAGCGTCCCATCATCCCCTCAACGCAGCCCAGTGTCGTCTGGAACGAGCGGAAACGGTCGTTCGAGATGTGGTACAGCAACGACCGTACGGTTGAGCTCGAGCAGGTTCCGGAGGACGCGCGGGAGTTCGCCGCCTCGGGATACTGGTACGCGTCGTCGAAGGACGGCGACGAGTGGCTCACACTCTACGCGGCGGGCCGGGATTTTCGGTGGGACCGGCGCTCCGCGCCGGAGCGGTATGGCCTGGTCAGCGGTGTGGAAGTCGTCCTGCGGCAGGGGGAGTATCGCATGTACTACAACGCGCTGGGAGCCATCAAAGTGCCGGCGCGCTGGCCGCATGCCATGATCTGGGGGATGAACCTGGCGATCCGCAGATAAGAGGCCCGCGCCTCCAGATCTCCTCGCAGAACCCCGCAAAGACTCGTAAAATCTGATCATGGCAGACGCGGGATCCCTGACTCCGCAGCGGCTCGAAATCTGGAAGCAGCACTGGCAGGATGAGGGCGACGCCGCCTACCTCTACCGGCGCATGGCGGTCGCCGAGCCAGACCGGGACAGGTCGCGGCTCTTCAGGGACCTGGCGGAGGTGGAGGATCGCCATCACGTCCGGTGGCGAGACCTGCTGCACGACGCGGGTGTCGAGATGCCGGCGTACCGGCCAAGCGGCCGGGCGCGCCTGCAGGCCGCAATCGGCCGCGCGCTCGGCTGGAAGGCGCTGGTGTCCCTCTTGTTGGCCGAGGAAGGGCGCGAGACCAAGAGCTACCTCCAGGAGGCACGCAGCACTGTCGGGCCGGCCCAAGGGCTCGCCCACGATCTGGCCCGCGAGTCCGCCGAACACGCGGGTCGGCTCGGCCGGCTGCTGGGGATCGCGGGCGAACCCTGGCATCGGACCGAGTCGGGTGGCTTTCTGCGCAACGTGGTCTACGGATTCAACGACGGCCTGACGGCGAACTTCGGACTGGTCATGGGTGTGCTGGGCGCCAATATTCCTCATCATATCGTCCTGCTCTCCGGCATCGCGGGACTCATTGCCGATGCCCTCTCGATGGGAAGCAGTTCCTTCCTCGCGGCCAAGAGTGAGCAGGAAGTGTACGCGCATGAGATCGCCCTGGAACGCGAGGAACTGCAGATGATGCCGGACCTGGAGGAAGACGAACTCGTCTTGCTCTACCAGGCCCGGGGGCTTGAACCGCAAACCGCGCGCGACACGGCCAGGGAGGTCATGCGTCATCCCGAGCGAGCGCTGCAGGAGCAAACGCAGCTCGAGCTCGGTATCTCGCCTGCGGCAATGTCACCGCTGCGGGAGGGTTGGATCACCGGGGTGTCAACCGCCGTCGGCGCGTGTATTCCGGTCGTGCCGTTCGCGCTCTTGCCCGGGAATCAGGCGATCTGGGTCTCGTTTGGGATCAGTATGCTCTCGCACTTCGGCGTCGGCGCGGCCCGCAGCAGTTTTACCGGCCGTGGAGCGTTTCGAAGTGGACTGGATATGTTTGTCGTCGGGCTGGGCGTGGCGCTGGTCGGGTACATGGTCGGAGGGTGGGTCTCCCGTCTCCTCTGACATGTGCTTGACGGTGTTTGACCCAGGGTGTACCATTCGCAGTTACAATCGCAGGCTGTGACGGGGCGTAGTAGCGGAACGTGCCGGCCCGAGCGAACCGGAGACAGGGTGTGAGCCGGCGGCCCGCAGTTCCGCGAACCCATCCCCCGAGCCGCGGCAAAGGCCGACACGCCGAACGCCGCCGGGACGTGCCCGAGATCGCACGCTGAGCGCGCAGAACACGCTGATCGACCGGTGGTCTGCGAACTGAGGTGGTACCGCGGAAGCCCCTCCGCCCTTTGGGCGGTGGGGCCGTTGTCTTTTGGGGCGGGTGAGCCTGGTGAACGGTCCAATTGGATTCATCGGCGCAGGGAACATGGCGGAGGCCATGATTCGCGGGCTGCGCGGCGCCGGCGTCGATGGCGGGCAAATTCTCGTCACGAATCGGAGCCGCCGCGACCGCCTGGAGCAGTTGCGCACTGCCTGGGGGATTGTCGTGACCCCAAGCAAAGCGGATCTGTGCGCCTCAGCGTCAATCCTGATCCTGGCCATGAAGCCGGCGGATCTCGATCAGGCAATGGGCGAGCTCAGATTCTACATAACCGAACGACATCTCCTTATCTCCGTGCTCGCCGGCGTCCGGTGCGCCGCGGTCGAACGTTATCTCACGCGCACACCGGTGGTCCGTGCGATGCCGAACCTGTCCGCGGCGATCCTCGCTTCGGCCACGGCCCTGGCCTATGGGCGCCATGCAACCGCCGAGCGGCGCGCCGTGGCCCAGTCGCTCTTCGCGAGCCTGGGTCACACCGTTGATGTCGCTGAAGACGCCATGGACGCCGTCACGGCGCTCGCGGGCAGCGGGCCCGCGTACGTCTATCTGTTCATGGAGGCCCTCATCGAGGCCGGCACCGAAGCCGGACTGACGCCTCAGGTCGCCCGCGACCTGGCCATGCACACCGTGCTCGGAGCGACGCGGCTGGTTATCGAGACCAACAGCGACCCTGCGGAGCTGCGGCGCCGCGTGACCTCTCCGGGCGGCACGACGATGGCGGCACTGCAGGCGCTCGAAGAGCGCGGCTTCAAAGCGGCCGTTTGGGAAGCGGTTCAGCGGGCGACCCGCCGCGCGCGCGAGTTATCGGTGATTCTCCCGCCGCCCTGACCCAGGGGAGACGTGTCCTTTATCATCCTCCCATACGCAGTCGTGCCTTGAGTTGCTTGAGAGAAAGTGTTCGCTGCTTCCGCCGTCGTTGGATGAGCCTCCAGAAGGAAGGGTCTGTTTGCAAGATGACGGACTCCCAGTCATCACCTTCCACACCGACGAGGACGGCAGCAGGTTTCCCGCGGCGCGTAATGACGACGCGATCGTCCTGGGCGTCGTCAACGCACGCCTTTACGTTCTTCTGCAGGTCCCGCACTGTAACAGTTTTCACAGGATGTCCTCCGTCCTTGCGCCGCGGGGCTTCCGCCGGATGGCGCGTACATACACGGTGCCTTCTTCCTCCGACACGTCGTAGAACGCCCGGTACTCCCCGACCCGAAGTTCCCAGATTGGAGGTTCGGACGTCCACGGTGGAATCAGGTTCACCAGCAGCTTCCTGTTCCGAGCCGATGCTGTCGGTTCCTCGGTAAGCATGGTTTCGATAGCGTCAACAACCCTCCGTCGATCGTAGGCCCTCATTCTCTCAAGATCCTTCACCACGTCTCGCGCAAACCGAATACGATACACGCATATATAATTGCATATGCAAAGACCGGCGGTCAACCCTCTGTTAAGAACCGATTCCTGCTGATAGACTAGAGCATATTATGTTGCGTTTCCCATTCCACTCCCTCGTGTCTCGCTGGTTCGCCGAGCGCTTCGCTGAACCGACGCCGGCCCAGGCGCTCGGCTGGGATCGCATCGCCGAAGGCCGCGACACGCTCATCGCCGCCCCGACCGGCTCGGGCAAGACGCTGGCCGCGTTCCTCTCGGCGATCGACCGGCTGACCTTCGCGCCGCTGCCGAAGAAGGGCGAGCGCTGCCGCGTGCTCTACATCTCGCCGCTCCGGGCGCTGGCCGTGGACGTCGAGCGCAACCTGCGCGCGCCGCTCGCGGGCATCGCGCGCATCGCGGAGCAGCGCGGCGAAGCCTTCCATTCTCCGGAGATCGCCATCCGCACCGGCGACACGCCCCAGAAGGAGCGCGCTCGCATCGCCCGCACGCCGCCCGAC
>JBOGSE010000236.1:0-1270 GCA_050694895.1 bacterium
TGGACTTCCCCCGCTTTCGTGGACAGGTGGTAGTCTTAGTTTAGTTGGTTCTGAGTTATGTTTCTCCTTTCGAAATTCATCGGTGATAAGTAGCCGAGGGCGGAGTGCAGCCGGTGTGGATTGTAGAACCCTTCGATGTACTCGAAGACGGCCATTCTGGCTTCGGCCTGAGTTTTGAACCGATGTTTGGCCAGCAGTTCGCATTCCAAGCTGGCGAAGAAGCTTTCCGCCATGGCATTGTCGAAGCAATCACCCACCGATCCCATCGAGGGCCGGACACCCATCTCCCGGCACCGGCTGCCAAAGGCGATCGAGGTGTACTGCGTGCCCTGATCGGAATGGTGGATCACTTCCTCCGGAGAACGCTGCGCGAACGCCATGTCCAGCGCCATCAGCACCAACTCGGTCCGCAGGTGGGCCTCCATGGCCCAGCCGACAACCCGCCGGCTGAAGGCATCCAACACGATGGCCAGGTACAGAAATCCCGTCCATGTCGGAATGTAGGTAATGTCCGCCACCCACAACCGATCCGAGGCCAGCGCCTGAAAGTTGCGCTTGACCAGATCCGGCGCCGGACGCGCATCGCGATCACGCAGCGTGGTGGTGACAAACCGGCGCCGGCTCACCCCCTGTAGACCAGCCCTACGCATGAGACGCGCGACACGCTTGCGACTCACGTGAACGCCGTCAGCGCACAGTTGGGCGTGCACCCGCGGGCTACCATAGGTGCCGCGCGAGCGGCGATGAATCGCTTCCATCTTCGCCGTCAGCGCAATGCCCTCGACCGCCCGCCGCGACAAACGGCGCTCTCGCCACGCGTAGTAGCCGCTCTTGGAGACCTCCAGCAACCGACACATCGCGGCGGCCGGATGGCAGGCCTGATTCGCCTTCACGAATCCAAAGCTCGCTTCGAATTCGGAACGGTCTCCTGGGCAAACCAGGCCGCGGCTTTTGACAAAATCTCCCGCTCAACGCGCAGCTGCTTCACTTCCCGCCGCAGCCGCACCAGCTCCTCGCGCTCCACCGTCGTCAGCCCCACATCGCCGCGACCGGCATCCCGCTCAGCCTGGGCAACCCATCGGTTTATGGACCAGGACGTACAGCCAAACTCTCTGGATAGTTCCGACGGTTTCCGGCCGGCCCGAACCAGCTCAACCATCTGCCGGCGAAACTCCACCGTATACCTTATCGCAAATTTGGATTTAGACTTCAACATACAAGACCCTCCAGTTGTGCACAGTGAAGAGTCCACAAAAGCGGGTCAAGTCCA
>JBOGSE010000237.1:0-8912 GCA_050694895.1 bacterium
CAGCTCACCGAGGCCATCCGGCGGCGGCCGTTCTCGGTGGTGCTCTTCGATGAGATCGAGAAGGCGCATCCGGAGATCTTCAACGTCCTGCTGCAGATCCTCGACGACGGCCGGCTTACCGACGCCCAGGGCCGCACCGTGGACTTCAAGAACTCGGTCATCATCATGACGAGCAACGTCGGCGCTCCGCAGCTCGACAAAGAGGTCGGGATCGGATTCCGAGCCGCGGGCCTGGACGAGTCGATCGACCGCGAGCGGGCATACCAGCGCATGCGCGATAACGTGCTGGAGGAACTCCGCCGGACCTTCCGGCCCGAGTTCCTCAACCGCCTCGACGAGATCATCGTGTTCAGACCGCTGACCAGCGAGCAGATCGCCTCGATCGTCGGCATCCTGGTGGACCGGGTCCGCCGCGAGCTGCGCGGACAGAACATGGACCTGGAGGTCACCGAGGCCGCCCGGCGGCTGCTGGCCCGCGAGGGGTACGATCCCGCGTTCGGCGCGCGGCCGCTGCGACGCGCAATTCAGCGGCTGGTCGAAGATCCGCTCAGCGATGAGTTGCTCAAGGGGCAGTTCCGCGGCGGCGATGTCGTCGTCGTGGACGCGCGGGACGACACGATCGTCTTCGAGGAGAAGCGAGAGCCGGCGCTCGCCGAGTAGTCCGGCACGCGGCGCCGTCATCGGGCCCGGGCTAGCGCCCGGACCTGTTTGTTTGCCCGCGCATCAGCTGGCCCGAAGGATCGCAGGACCTTCGCCGATAACCATTGGGGAGACCTATGAGCCGCTTGAGCTCGCGCTACGTCTGTCAGGTGTGCGGACACGAGTCCCCCAAGTGGCTGGGACGCTGCCCCAACTGCGGGGAGTGGAACAGCCTCGTGGAGGAAGCGCCCCCGGCCGCCAAGTCTCCGGTCCGGCAGGCACCCGCTGCTCAACCGGTCTCGGTGACCGATGTGACCCTGCCGATGGAGACCCGCACGGCGACGGGCCTGGCCGAGTTCGACCGTGTGCTGGGCGGCGGTGTCGTCAGCGGCTCGGTTGTCCTTGTGGGCGGCGAGCCGGGTGCCGGGAAGTCGACACTGCTCATGCATGTTGGGGACCGAATGGCCCGCAACGATGGCAGTGTTCTCTACGTCAGCGCCGAAGAGTCGGTGCGCCAGACGAAGCTGCGCGCCCAGCGGCTCGCCGCCGATGCACCGCGACTGCTGCTGATGGCCGAGAACGACCTCGACGTCATCGTCCAGACGGCGACCGAGCGACGCCCCTCCGTCCTGGTGGTGGATTCGATCCAGACCGTCTACCGCTCCGACGTGACCTCTGCGCCCGGCAGTGTCGCACAGGTGCGCGAGTGCACGGCGGCGCTTGTGCGGCTGGCGAAAGGCGAGGGTATCGCGACCTTCATCGTGGGACATGTGACCAAGGAGGGCGCGATCGCGGGGCCGCGGGTCCTGGAGCACCTCGTGGACACGGTGCTCTATTTTGAGGGCGATCGCCATCACGCTTACCGCATCCTGCGCGCGACCAAGAATCGCTTCGGGTCGACGAACGAGATCGGCGTGTTTGAGATGGCCGGGAGTGGGCTCCTCGAAGTCCCCAACCCCTCGGCCGCGTTTCTTTCAGAACGACCACAGGCGGCGGCAGGATCGGTCGTCGTGTGCGCGATCGAAGGCACGCGGCCGCTGCTGGTGGAGGTCCAGGCGCTGGTCAGTCCCACGCACTTTGGGATGCCGCGCCGGACCGCCGCGGGCGTGGACTACAACAGGGTGCTCTTGCTGCTGGCCGTGCTCGAGCGGCGGGCGGGCCTGCAGCTGGCCGCGCAGGACGTGTACGTCAGCGTAGCCGGAGGATTGGTGGTGGAAGAGCCCGCTGCCGATCTGGGGATTGCCGTGGCGGTGGCCAGCAGCCTCCGCGATCGCCCCGTCGATGCACGGACGGTCATCATCGGGGAGGTCGGACTGACCGGCGAGGTGCGTACCGTGCCACAATTGGGAAAGCGGCTCAGCGAGGCCGCGCGCCTGGGGTTTGCGCGCGCGGTCATCCCTCGAACAACGGGTGTCGAGGTGCCGGACGGACTGGAGTTAGACCAGGTGCCCGATCTCTCGAGCGCCCTGCGCGCAATAGCCTGAGTTGGCGGTCCTACGTAAGGTGAAAAATGCCCAGCGTCGCGACGCGGCCGTGCTCTTTGCGTAAGATGCCTTCGAGCTCGAGCCCCAGCAGGCTGCTCGCCGCGGCCAGGTAGAACAACGCGGATCCAATCTCGGTCTCAAGGACCTCCTGGCAGCGCTCGCAGAGGTCCCCGGTCAGGTGGGACTGCATGACGTCGCGGACTTCCGTGAGGGTGAGTTCCGCTGGAAATCGCTGGCGGCCGGCGCTGATGGCGATGCACCCGCAATTTGTGACGGACTTGGCGATGGCCCGATTGATGCGGGCCGTGGATTCGGTGAGCTTGCTCTGAACGTCGAGGATGCTGCGGTGACGGATCAAATAGTCCATCACCGTATCTTGAAACGTTTTCTGCTCGATCTCTGCCATGCTTGTCTCCCCTCGTCACGCCCGACTACGTCGGCCAGCCTCAGGAAGTGAATGTCATTATAGAATTCGGCCGGCCGGGCTGTCAAATACACCGGCTCCGACAGGTCGCGGCGCTGGCTTCTCGATCTCAGAAGCGCTGTGCTATAGTGATCACGATGCGTGATAAATTCATGCGAGCCATCGGAGCGCTCCTCGGCGGTCTGATCGGGTACCAGGTCGTCCAGCTGGCGCAGGCCTGGGCTCCGGGGGAAGGCACCACGGGGTTTGTTCCGATCCTCGCCGGAGTGGTCGTCGGCGGACTGATCGGGTCACTGGTGACCCCGGCGCTCGGACGCTGGTTCGTACGCGCGATGGCCTGGGTCCTCCACGGCCTTGCCGCGCTGTCGCTCCGGGATCTGCTCCTCGCCGCCTTCGGTCTCACCGCTGGCCTGCTGCTGGCGTTCTTCGTGGGGTACCTGCTGGAAGGGCTTCCCCTGATTGGACCATATGTGCGGCTCGTGGCCGGGTTGGTGTTCGGATACCTGGGGCTGCATGTTGCACTGCAGCGCCGGGACGAGGTCTCCGGGATGATCGAGCGTCCGGCCATGCGCCCGTCGGCCGAGCCATCGAAGGCCCGCGTAACCGAGAAGCTGTTGGACACCAGCGTCATCATCGACGGCCGCATCGCCGACATCTGTCTGACCGGATTCCTCGAGGGCCCGCTGCTGGTGCCGCGCTCGGTGCTGGCCGAGCTGCAGCGCATCGCGGATTCCTCGGACGTCCTCAAACGCAATCGGGGCCGCCGCGGTTTGGACATCCTCAACCGCCTGCAGCGGGAACTCGAGATCGTGCAGATCATCGAGGACGGCGCGGGGACCGGAGATGTCGACACGCGCCTGGTCGCGCTTGCCCGCGCGCGGAGCGCGTGGGTCGTCACGAACGACTTCAACCTCAGCAAGGTCGCAGAACTTCAGGGCGTGCGTGTGCTCAACGTCAATGAGCTGGCCCAGGCCGTGCGCACCACGGTACTCCCCGGCGAGGAGCTATCGGTGCATGTCATTCGTGACGGCAAAGAGGCCGGCCAGGGAGTGGCCTACCTCGACGACGGCACGATGATCGTCGTCGAAGGCGGCAAGCGGTATATCGGCGAGACCCCAGACGTCATCGTTACCAGCGTCTTGCAGACCGCAGCCGGCCGGATGGTCTTCGCGCGGCCAAAGTCCAGCGAGCCCGCCGGCCCGTCCAGCGTCCCGAAGCGGTAGGAGCCGTGCGTCGTCGACGGTCGAGGCGCACCGGTGGGGCGCGCGCCCCGCGTGCGCGCGGGGGACGCGCTACCGGCCGCCGGGTGCCGGCCGAGGCCCCGCCGGACCTGTTGTTCATCGAGCGCGCCGAGCGGGCCGACCCCATCATCGTTGAGGTGGACAGACCGCTGGCCTTTCGTCCGCGCCTGGTCGGATTCTGGCGGGCAACGGAATTCTATATCATCACGCGCATCGTGGCGGTTCGCCGCGAGCACGACGTCACGTATCATCGCGTGGTCACCGACCGGGGCGCGTTCGATCTCCGCTACATCCGGCGGATGGACTCGACGACATTGCGGTCCCGGCGGGTCTGGGAGGTGTGCGCCGAGCTCGAAACGATCCCGATCGCACGGTTGGGCTAGACTCCCCGCGCGTCCCCTTGTTCGGCCATCATCCCTCCGATAGACTTGACAGTCGAGGCACGCTGATGGGACTGGTGGTCCACAACTCCCTGACCCGCCACAATGAGCCCTTTGAGCCCATTACCCCGGGCCAGGTGCGCATGTACGTATGCGGCCCCAATCTCTGGGGGCCGGCGCACGTGGGCCATGCCCTGTCGTACACGTTTTTCGACGTTGTCCGACGCTACCTGGAGTACAAGGGACTCCGCGTCCATCACGTACAGAACTTCACCGACGTCGAAGATCGGATTGTCGAGCGCTCCAGACGGGAAGGACGCAGCATCTTCGAGATCTCGCAGGAGTTCATCGACCGGTTCCTGCACGAGATGGATGCGCTGAACGTCCAGCGCGCGCATCACTATCCGCGGGCGACGGCGGTCATCCCCAAGATGATCGAGATCATCCAGGGACTGATCGCCAAAGGGCATGCCTACGTTGTCGACGGTGATGTGTATTTTCGCGTCACATCGTTTCCCCGCTACGGCGAGCTGTCGGGGCGAGCGCTCGGGCAGATGCAGGCCGGCGCCCGCGTCGAGGTGGACGAGCGCAAAGAACACCCGATGGACTTCGCCCTGTGGAAGGCCGCTACGCCCGGAGAGCCGTCGTGGGACAGCCCGTGGGGGAAAGGCCTGCCGGGCTGGCACATCGAGTGCTCGGCGATGTCTATGCAGTTCCTCGGCGAGCAGATCGACCTCCACGGCGGTGGCGACGACGTGCGCTTTCCGCATCACGAGAACGAAATCGCGCAGTCGGAGGCCTACACGGGCAAACATCCATTCGTCCGCTACTGGATCCACAACGCGCTGATGAAGCCTCCGGTCGGTGACGAGATGCACCGCCACCTGGGGAACTTCGTGGCGATTCAAGACGCTCTGGCCCGCTACGATCCCGATGTCATCCGGCTGTTCATCCTCTCGGCACACTATCGCACGCCACTGCGGTGGACCGATGAGGCGGTCGAGGCCGCCGCCAGAGGGGCGGAGCGACTCCGCACCGCGCTGGCGAACGCCGATCTGGCCCTCGAGCGTGTCTCTTCCCTGCCGGCCGATGGCCCGCTCGCCGACCGCGCTGCGGCGGCGCGTCGAGTCTTCGAACAGGTGATGGACGACGACTTCGGCACTCCGCAGGCCCTGGCCGCGTTGTTTGACCTTGCGGCGGAGATCAACCGCGCCACGGCCGGGCTGCAGGCCGGCGCGGAGGGCATGGCGGCGGGGGGTCTCTCGACGGCGGCGGAGACCTTGCGGACCCTTGCGGGCGTCCTGGGACTCCGCCTGGGCCAGGCGGGGCTGCCTTCCGGCGCGGGCGAGGCCCTGGGCCGGCTGTTCGTGGCCATGCAGGCGCAGCATCCCGCGTTCTTTCCCGACGGCACCACCCCGTCCCGGCCGGAGGAGATTGTCGCCGCGCTCGTAGGCGGACGGGACCGCGCACGGCACGAGAAGCGTTTCGAAGTCGCCGACGCGATACGCAGCCAGCTGGCCAAAATGGGAATAATTGTAGAGGATCTCCCCGGAGGCTCACGATGGCGCTTCGTCGCACGGCGAGACGGCCGGACCTGAGCCCCGGCACCACGCAGATCGAGGGTACGCATCCAGTGCTCGAAGCCCTGCGTGCGGGCCGACCGCTGCGCAAGCTCCTTGTCGCCCGCCCGCACACCAGAAGCGGACCTGTGCACGACCTCCTTGGCGAGGCACGCCGGCGAGGCATTCCCGTGCAGGAAGTCCCCGCCGCGGTCATAGACCGGCTGGCCCAGACCCGCGCCCCTCAGGGGATCATCGCCTACGCCGCGGCCCATGAGGTCGTGGCGGTAGAAGATCTGCTGGCGGACGCCCGAAACCGCGGTGAGGCCCCATTCGTAGTTCTACTAGATGGTTTCGAAGATCCCGGGAATCTGGGGGCCGTGCTGCGCTCAGCGGATGCGGCCGGGGTGCACGGGGTGGTGATCCCGCGCCGCCGAGCCGCGGGGCTCACGCCGGCCGTGGCCGCGGCCTCCGCGGGGGCGATCGAACACGTGCGTGTCGCGCAGACCGCGAACCTCGTCCAGGCGATCGAGAGACTCAAGGCGGCCAACGTGTGGGTCATCGGCGCCGATCCCCAGGCCCCTGAGCCCCTGTACGATGCTGCCCTGCGGCCACCGATTGCCGTCGTGATCGGTGGGGAGGGGCGTGGTCTCTCGCGGCTGGTCCGCGAACGCTGCGATCTCCTGGTCCGGATTCCCATGCACGGGGCAACCGCCTCACTCAATGCATCGGTCGCCGCGGCGCTCATGCTGTTTGAGGTCCGCCGGCAGATGCGAGCGGCCCCGGGAGCCGAATCGTGAGCCGCCGCGCGATCGCGTTCGCACTTGCCATTGTGGTCCTCCTGGCGGGCGGGATCACCGTCTGGGCGGTCATCGAGGGTCAGGTCTACGCCGGACGTGTCTTTCGCGGCGTCATGGTCGAAGGCCGCGATGTGGGCGGGCTCGACGCATCGGCGCTGGTCACCCGTGTACGGGCCGCGGCCGATCTTACGCTCTCGCGCCCCGTGGTGATTCGTGCCGGGCCACACGAGTTCACGCGAACGGCCGAGGCATGGGGTATGCGCGCGTCGGTTGACCGTGCTGTCGCGGCCGCACTGGCGGTCGGGCGCACGGGATCGCTGTCATCGCAGCTGTGGCAGCGGATTACCCTGATCAGACATCCTGTCGAGATTCCGATTGTGTACACGGTTGATGCCGCGGCCACGCGCCGCGCGATCGCAGAGATGAGCGCAACGATCGTCACCGAGCCTGTGGAGGCTGAGGTGACCGTCACCAACGGCCGGCTGGTGGTCACGAAGCCCAGCCGCGACGGCGTGGTCGTCGCCGAGTCGGCGTCCGTCAACCTCGTGATCGCAGGGCTGACGCGGCGCGATGCGACCATCGGGCTCGTGGTGGCGGTGCGGCGCCCGGTGCTTTCGACCGAGGACGCGCAGCGCATGACCGAGCCCGTCGCCTCGTTCACGACGCGATTTGGGTACAACCCCGACCGCATCCACAACATCGGACTTGCCGCGGGCTCGCTGCGCGGCCACCTGGTGCCTCCGGGCGGCGTGCTCTCATACAACCAGGTCGTCGGTCCACGGGATCCACGGCGCGGATATCGCAAGGCCCCGGTGCTCGTCAACGATATCCTCGTGCCCGGCGACGGCGGCGGCGTGTGCCAGGTCTCCTCGACCCTCTTCAATGCCGCGCTGCTGGCCGACATGAAGGTGGAGACCCGGACGAATCATTCCTCGCCGGTACCCTATCTGGCGGCGGGCCGTGATGCCACGGTCAACTACGGGTCGATCGACCTGCGGTTGCGCAATACGAGCGGTCAACCCTTGCTGATCTGGTCAGAAGTGACCTCGCGTACCCTGACGTTCACCATGTTCGCGCCGCCGCGCCCGGGCCGGGAAGTGGAGATCATCGTGACCGACCACACGTGGTTGCCCGCGCCGACTCACACGGTGACCAAAGACGATCCGTTCCTGCCGGTAGGGGAGACGAAGATCGATCCGCCCAAGCGCGGGTTGCGCGCCCGGACTATCCGGATCGTGCGGGAGAACGGTCAGATTGTCCGCGAGGAAGTCGTTGCGCTGAACTACTACAAACCGGTGCCGCGGACGATCAGAGTCGGCGCGAAGGGCGCGCTTCCTGAAGGGGACCGCAGAAAGCCCATCCGGCGCGCATCCGCGCCTTGACGCCACCGCAACGTGGTTTCTATAATGGACTCAATAGACGCGATGGACTCCAAGGGTCGCAGCCGGGTCGTCACGATAGCGAGTCACTCCTCAGGCCGGAGGGGATAGCCGGTGGCATTAGTACGCAAGGAAGGTCTTGGCTATCACGAGTTAGTGGATGAAGAGCTCGTCGATCACGCCAAGACCGGGGACGACCGGGCCGCGGAATTCCTGATCACCAAATATCGCAACTTCGTTCGCGTCAAAGCCAAGGCGTACTTCCTCATCGGGGCCGACCGCGAGGACATCATCCAGGAAGGGATGATTGGCCTCTACAAGGCCATTCGCGACTTTCGCCGCGATAAGCTCTCGTCGTTCCGCGCCTTCGCCGAACTGTGCATCACCCGGCAGATCATTACGGCGATCAAGACGGCGACCCGGCAAAAGCACATCCCGCTCAACTCGTATATCTCGCTCAATAAACCGATCTACGATGAAGACTCTGACCGAACCCTCCTCGACGTGATCAGCAGCATCAAGGTCAGCGACCCCGAAGAGCTCGTCATCAACCAGGAAGCCTCGGCGACGATGCGCGAGCGCATCCGCAAGAACCTCAGCGAGCTGGAATGCCGGGTGCTGACCGCCTACCTCGAAGGGAAGTCCTACCAGGAGATGGCCAACGAGCTCAACCGCCACGTCAAGTCGATCGACAACGCCCTCCAGCGCGTCAAACGCAAGCTCGAGCGGAACCTGGAGGGCGAAGAGGCCTAGTTCCCGCGCCCGCGCGGCAGGTCCCTGAATGCTGCGTTTGATCTGCTCTGCCTGTCACCTCATCTTTTTCCGCGTGGAAGCCGTCGATGAGGAAGGGGCCAGGTGCCCCCGTTGCGGCGTGGTGTTCCGGCCTGAGGAAGAAGAGCTCTACGATCCAGAGAACGACTGAACGGGTACGGCGGGCCTAGCCGCCGATCTGGATCATCACGCGTTCTTGCGGGTAGAGCTTTTCGGCGAGCGCGTGGCCGAAGGG
>JBOGSE010000238.1:0-2014 GCA_050694895.1 bacterium
CTGCCCGGCGCGAACACCCAGGGAGCGACACTCCAGGAGGCGCGCGCCAATCTGCGAGAGGCCATCGACCTCGTCCTGGAGGCGAATCGCGCACTTGCGGAGGAATCCCTCAAGGGCCGAGAGGTCATTCGTGAAGTGCTTCCCGGCGCGTGAAGCGCCGGGATCTTGTCAGGCACCTGGAGGAGCACGGATGCGAGCTTCTTCGGGAAGGCAGTAACCACAGTATCTATGTCAACCGCGCTGCGCGGCGCTCATCGGCCGTACCGAGGCATCGAGAGATCAACGACTTCCTCGCTCGCAAGATCTGTCGGGACCTGGAGATTCCAGAGCCGTCCTAACCTGGCGATGGAGCCGGCGCCGAAAGAAAGGCGCGGCTCATCGCCGATCCGTTCGGCGCATGCAGGGCCTTGCCCAGTCGTATCTGGTGGGGTACATTACATAATGGTACCGTAACGCTACCACCGGGAGGCCACATGCCCACGCTCACGATCAAGGGATTGCCGGACGAGGTGTATGCCCGCCTGAAGGCGCGGGCGGCGGAGCACCGCCGGAGTCTCAATCGCGAGATCATCGTCTGTCTGGAGCGCGCCCTCGCCGAGGGGGAGCGCCCACGCGTCCCGCTTGCGGCCGCCGACGCGCTGCGGAAGCGCCTCGCCCTGCCGCCGCTGACTGAGCGGCAGCTCCGGGCGGCCAAGACCGTCGGACGTCCGTGATCGTCGTCGACACGAATCAACTCGCGTATCTGCTGTTGGGCGGTGCGCAGACCGCGGCGGTACGCGCCGTCTATGACGCCGATCCCGACTGGATGGCCCCGATGCTGTGGCGCAGCGAATTCCGCAGCATCCTCGCGCAGCACCTACGGGTGAAGCATCTGACGTTGTCCAAGGCGCTCGAGGCGCAGGCGTTGGCGGAGGAAATTATGGAGGGCCAGGAACTGGTCGTCGACTCCGAGGCCGTGCTCCGGCTTGTGGCGCAGTCGACGTGTTCGGCATACGACTGCGAATTCGTGGCCTTGGCGCAGGTGCTGGGCGTTCCTCTGGTGACGTCGGACCAGCAAGTGCTCAAGGCGTTTCCGGGCGTCGCACGGTCGGCGGCGGCGTTCGTAGCAGGCAGCGCCTAATTATGCGTTGCTGCCGTCGGCAGGGGTAGTGGTGGCGGCTTCGCCCACGGGAGTGAAAGGGAGCCCAAATGCCAAATCGGGAGATGGCGACAGCTGTCGCGATAGAGGCGGTGCAGGCCGCGCTTCGCGATCACCTCAGAAGCATTCCGGGAGAGATTCGACCCCTGCTTATCCGGGACGTCGCCGGTCTAATAGAAGAGCAGGTCCAACGGGAGCGAGCGCGGTGCGTCGAGATATGCAGACGGCGGGCCGATCTCTGGCGGGATACGAGCGCGTCACGAAGTCCGATCTCGCTCGCTCGGGAAGAGGCGCGCGCTCGAGCCAACGAAGCACTCTACCTGGCGGACTTCCTGGCAAGCGGCGAGGGCGCGAAACTTGCTGCACCAAGAAATGACGACGCCTAACACTTGTGAGGCCTCCTCCCGTCAAGAGGTAAAAACAGTCTCTGCAACGGGGCTGAGGGCGCCGCTGAAACGGGTCATCCAAGCCGCGAGATCGACCTGCCGTACCGGTTTCACTGTTTCGGTGCCACGGGACCTGCACCAAACACTTATCGAGGTTCACAGTTCCCTCTTGGTGCAAGGCGGAGGGAACTGGCGGAGGTTCGCTCCGCGACCTAGAAGCCCATTGGTCCCCTCATGCCGGCCCAGACAGTTCGGCCTAATTCTTGTTAGCCAGAGACAGAGGTTTGTTGCGCGGAGAGCGTCTTCGCGGGTGAGAATGGGCGGCAGCCAGCGCCTCAGCTCTAGTTCGCCCAAGAAACTGTCCTGATTCAAGATCCAAACGCGGCAAACCAGATGGTTTGGCGGCGCTTCGCGCGGAGTTACTCCGGCGAGGAGGTCGCGGAAGACGATCCGCCGATGCGGGAGGCAGTCCGCAACGAGTTCATCCGGC
>JBOGSE010000239.1:0-7591 GCA_050694895.1 bacterium
GTGATCATCGTCGCCACGCCGCCACCGCCGCCGTCGGGGCAGGGGGGAACCAGAGAGATAGAGTGGGCGTTTGACCAGCACTAGCGCCTGAACTCGACCATCATGAGCAATCAGCTCAACCGGCGAACACAGTTTGCACTTGAACACGGCGCGAGCCGGCTGCACACCAGGCGGCGGATCATGCGAAACTCGTGGATTGCCGCCATCGTGGCATTCGTGGCCGTCATCGCCGGCGGCCCATACTACTTCGGTGTCCGTTATCCATTCATTGCCGAGTGGGCGTTCCCGCTGGCGGTCGCCGCCGCACTCGTCATCATGGCCGTGGCGGTGTGGCTCCAGGTCCAGATGGAAGGAAGCGCTTGACCGCCTGGGCGCGCTGTCGATAAGGAGCACGGCACGGCGAAAACGGAGAAAGTCTCCGTCCCGCGGCTGGCCGGTCTCCCGGCGCCGTCTTAGCGCGTTCTCTTCGAGGGCGACGGGCTGGCCGCCCGTCCATCGACCGTCGCCGCCGTCTCTTCATCTGTGAAGCCGATCTCGGCAAGAACCTCACGAGTGTGCTCGCCCAGACGGGGAGGCGCGCGGCGAATCGAGCCGGGGGTGCCTTCCAGCTTCACCGGGATGCCGACGGTCTTGATCTGCCCAAGGTCAGGGTGGTGCATCTCGACGATCATCTGGTTGTGCGCCACCTGCGGCTCGCCGAGAGCCTCGTCGATGGCATTCACGCGCGCGCAGAGGATGTCGACCGATTCCAAGGCGTCGAGGACCTCACGCGTTGTTCGTTTTGCGAACTCGGTGCGAAACCGCGCCTGGAGCTCGCCGCGGTGCGCCACCTGCGTGTCATGGATCGCGAATTTAGGATCCTGGGAGAGATCCTCAATGTCCAGGCCCTTGCAGATCTCCCGCAGGGGGTTTGGCTTGAAGGCGCCGACCATGACCACATACCCGTCGCGCGTCTGGAACGTCCCCGACAGAGGAAACGCGCCCCAGTTGAGCCGCTCACGAAGATTCAACCACACGGTCCCTTCCTGGAGCTGCGTCGCCAGCATGGCGTCGAGCAGCGACACATGCACCACCTGTCCCAGCCCCGTACGCTCGCGGGCCAGCAGCGCGAGCAAGACCGCCTGCACCAGGAGCATTCCCGCGGTGAAATCGGCGATGGGCGTCGCGCAGGGTTCCGGCGGCGCGTCGGGCTCCGAGCGCCGCGACGCGATGCCGCTCATCGCCTGTGCGAGCACGTCCTGGCCCCCCTTGTCCCGGTAGGGCCCGGTCGGCCCGTACCCGCTGCCGGACGCGTAGATCAGCCGCGGGTTGATCGCGCGCAGCTCGTCGGGCCCAAAGCCCAGCCGCTCCATGACACCGGGCCGAAAATTGTGCACGATGACATCGGCACGCCGCGCGAGCCGGTAGATCGCCTCACGCCCCATTGGCGTTCGCACGTCGATGGCCACGCTCCGCTTGTTGCGGTTCAGGCTCCAGAAGATGACGCTCTCGCCGCTGGGAGCCTTCATGTAGACACGTGCGAGGTCGCCGTCGCCCGGACGTTCGATCTTGATCACATCCGCGCCGAAGTCGCCCAAGACCTGCGTGGCGCACGGGCCGAGCTCGATCTGTGTGAAGTCGAGCACCGTCACCCCGTCCAGCGGGCCCGCGACTCTTACCGGCCCGTCCATCGCGGTGGTCTCCTTTCGAGGAATGCCTGCACTCCCTCGTCCTGATCTGGTGAGGCGAGCACCCGCTCGGTGAGCGGCGGGACCAGGGCCATCGCCTGCCGCAGCGGCATGCCCAGCCCCGCCAGCGCAGCTTCCTTCGTCGCCTGTACCGAAAGCGGCGCGCACTCCAGGATCTGATCGGCCCATCCCCTGGCGGCCTGCAGCAGGTCGGCTCGTGGAACGACCTCATTCACCAGGCCGATCCGCAGCGCCTCGGAGGCGGCGATACGCCGTCCGGTCAATAGCATCCCCATGGCCAGTTTGAATGGGATGTGGCGCACCAGCCGGTGAATCCCGCCGTCCAGGGCCATGCGCGCAACGCGGGGCTCGGGGAAGCCAAACTCGGCGCCGTCCGCGGCGACGATCACGTCGCAGGCCAGCGCGAGCTCCAACCCGCCGCCGACGGCAAACCCGTTCACCGCCGCGATCACCGGCTTGTGCAGATCAAAGCGGTGGGTGAGTGCACCGAAACCGCGGGGATGCCTGGAGGCGAGAAAGCCGGGGCCCGTCGCGTCCGCGGGCTCGCGCATGTCGTAGCCCGCGCAGAATGCCCGATCGCCCGCGCCGGTCAGGATCGCCACACGCAATTCCGGATCGACCTCATACGCCGTCCAGATCTCATCCAGTTCGTCAGACGCGGCGCGGTGGAGAGCGTTGCGGACCTCAGGACGATCGAGTGTGATGGTGATAAGGGGGCCCGCGCGTTCAACCCGGCAGAACCGCGGCATACTACCCTCCGACCGTCGCAAGCGATCCCAGGTTGACACCCGCGGCCGCCAGGCGCCGCTGCAGCGACGGCACGTCCACCCGGCGCGGGGGCACACTCGAGGCCAGGCTCAATGCCGCTGCCGCGCCCGCGGCCTCCCCCATGACCATCAGCGGCGGGATCTCGCGGCTGATGCGCTGCGCCTCGGGGGTCGCCGAGTAGCAGCGCCCCGCCACGAGCAGGCCATCGATGCCTTTGGGGACCAGGCTGCGGTACGGCGTGTAGTAATCGCGGCCCCGTGCGATCACGTCGGGAAAGCGCCGCCCTTCGAGGACGTCCTCTTTGGTGACCACGTATTCGCCCTCGAGCAGCCGCGTCTGCCGCACACCCACCTGCGGCGCGGCATCGAGGATGTACGCCCGCGCGAACCCGGGATGCTGCGCGCGGACGAACGCCAGCGCCTTCATGAACCGGCGGCGTCCCTCGATCTCGATGTGGGTCAGGTCATCCGGCTTCAGGCCATCGTACCCGGGGATGTGGGGGCAGTTGCACCACAGCACGCCCGGCCGCGGTGTGAGCAGCCACCAGAGGTCCCACGATCCGCCCAGGAGGCGCTTGGTCTCCGTATCGAGCGCGCGGGCTTCATCAGGGTGCTCTTGCTCGAAGCGCATGGCGGCGTCGGTGTCGACGTCCGCGAGCCGGTGGACCAGCGTGATGATGTAAGATCCATGCACGCCCGGGGCGCCGGCGGTCCCGAAGACATCGCCGTCGCCGCTGGCGTCAATCACCACGCACGCGCGCAGCGCTTCCCGGCCGGCCTTCGATTCGACGATCACACCCCGAACCGCGCCGTCCTCTACGATTGCCCGCGAGCACCAGGTGTGGAAGCGCAGATGCACGCCGGCCTCCAGGGCCATCTCCTGGGACGCCTGTTTCCATCCTTCGGGATCAAACGATCCGGCGAACACGATCGGCTTCGGTTTGATCTTCGAATAGATATCTTCGAAACCCCATCGGACCCACCGATCGCGAACGTGCTGGTCGTTGCGGAAACAGTCCTCCATCGGCGGGACGACGGCAGCGCCGATGGCGCGCATGCGATCAATGATCTCGAGCGCCAGGCCTCCGACCGTGACCTCGGAGGCGCCGCACATGTCGTCGAGGACCAGGACCATTCCGCCGGACGCCAGGCCGCCCAGATAGCCATATCGTTCGATGAGCGTCACATCGGCGCCGGCACGCGCCGCGGCCACGGCGGCCGCCTGGCCCGCCGGACCGCCTCCCACCACAAGCACATCGCACTCGCGAACCACCGGGACCTCGCGGCCGGGCTCCCAGACAGTGCGGGTCACCTGCGGGTCCTCCGTTCTCAGCGCTCCCATCGCACCACCAGCCACTCCAGCGCGCTGATCAGGAAGAAGAACGAGAGGGCCATCGCCGAGGCCACGGCCATCGCAGAGTAGAGCAGTGCGGTGCGGAAGTCGTACGTCGTCAACACGATCAGGTATCCTAATCCTACATTCGATCCGATCCACTCCGCGACGATGGCGCCGAGCACGCACGTGGTCGCCGCGATGCGCAGCGCCGAGAACAGATACGGCAGCGACGATGGCCAGCGCACGAAGCGAAACGCTTCCCCTTTGCTCGCCGAAAGGACGTGCATCAACTCGAGTGCCTGCGGATCGGCGGCCTCCAGCCCCTCGACCATGTTCACCAGGGTGGGAAAGTAGGTGATCAGGGCGGCGATCGCGACCTTCGGCGCGTACCCGTTGCCCAGCAGCAGGACCAGGATCGGGCTGATAGCGACGATCGGCACGGTGCGGATGGCCACGGCAATCGGGTAGAGGGTGCGCTGGAGCGTTTTGTTGTACACGAAGGCGACGGCGGTGGCGATGGCGACGACGTTGCCGAGCAGGAAGCCGCCCAGGCTCTCAAAGAGCGTTGGGATGGCATTCTCGATCAGCACCGCGCGCTGCCTGACGAGGGCCTGCCCGACCGACGCGGGGCTCGGGACGATGTACGGCGGGACCTCCAGAACGCTGACGATAATGTGCCAGAGGAGCACGATGCCCGCGATCGCCACCGGCGGGAGGAGGAAACGGCGGACCAGCAGCGCACCCGCGGTCCGCGCCGGCGCGGGGAGGGCCATCCCGGTCGAGGTCGCAGACTGCGCCGGTGCGGTGGCGCGCACGGGTCAGGCTCCCTGGGCCAGGGCGCGGCGGACGGCCGAGGTATGCCGGACGAACTCCGCAGAGTCCTTCATCGTCTGCTGGCGGGGCGAGGGCAACGCAATCGGAACCTCTTCCACGATGCGGCCCGGCCGCGGCGAAAAGACAAAGACGCGGTTTGAGAGATACACGGCCTCGGGGATGCTGTGTGTCACAAAAATGATCGTGGTGCCCGTTGCCGCCCAAATGCGCAGGAGTTCCTGGTTCATGTGGTCGCGCGTGATCTCGTCCAGCGCCCCAAACGGCTCATCCATCAGGAGGATCGACGGACCCGTGACCAGGGCACGCGCAATGGCCACCCGCTGTTGCATCCCGCCCGACAACTGTCGGGGATAGGCCGCCTCGAACCCCTTGAGGCCGACCAGGTCGAGCAGCTGGTCGGGCTGATGAGGCGCCGCGTGCCGGTGCCCCCAGCCGCCGACCTCAAGGGGCAGTGACACGTTGGCCCGCGCGCTGCGCCACAGGAGCAGGCCGGGTTGCTGGAAGACAAACCCAAACTCACGCGCCAGGCGCGCCTGCGCCGGTGGAGCGCCGCGCACCTCGATGCTGCCGGCTGTTGGGTGCAGGACGTCGGTGATCAGGCGGAGCAGCGTGGACTTGCCGCACCCAGAAGGACCGATCAGCGAGACGAACTCACCACGGCGAACATCGAGGGTGATATCCGCGAGGGCGTGCACGGGGCCGCCTGCCGTCGGGAAGACCATCGAGACCCGACGGCAGGCGATATCAAGGGTCCCATCGCGTACGGCGACCGCGGCAGGCACGGCGGCGGTCAGACGCGGACGCTAAGCCTTAGGCGTCTTCGCGGCAAGGACGATCTCGTTGGTCATGACTTCATCCGGGCTGACCTCCCGCGGCATCTGGTCGAGGTCCTTGTAAATCTTCGACAGCGCTGTCCAGACCTGGGGATCCATGTAGCCCCAGCCGTGCTGCTTCGTTGCGATCGACGACATATACGGAATGCTGACCTTCCAGGTCGGCACTTCCATGTCGCGATCGAGGCCGCGGGCCTCCTTCATGACGAAGTCGACGGCCTCCTCGGGGTGGTCTTTCGCGTAGATCCAGCCCTTCGCTGCGGCGGCGATGTAGCGGATCAGCACGTCCTTCCTGGAGTTGTACACTTGGTCGGTCGTGAAGTACGTGTAGGCGTACATCCGGATGCCGAGGTCCCACAGGAGGAAGTGGTCCGCGCGCCCCTGGATCGGGATGTTCTGCGCGTAGTTGATCACCCAGCCGGTGACCACGTCGGCCTGCCCGGTGAGCAGTGGCGTGGTCGTGCCGCCGATGATGAGGACGTTCACCTTGTCGCGCGGCACGTTGTATTTGGCCAGCACCGCGTCCAACAGCGGGCGCGCGGTGCCCTGGATGCCGATAGTCTTGCCCGCGAAATCGGCGGGCGTCTTGATGCCTGATCCACGAAGGTAGAAAAACGCGAAGGGATGCCGTTGAAACGCGGCGGCGAACGCCTTGAGCGGCACGCCGCGGCTGCGGCCGGCGACGAGCACGCCGATAGAGGCGACGTTGCCGATCGGCACCGAGCCGCTCGCCACGACGCCGACAGGATCGATCGACGGGCCGCCGGGAACGATCTTGACGTCGATGCCGACGTCCTTGAAATACCCTTTGCCGATGGCCGCGAACTCGCCGGCCATCTGCGCGTTCGCGAACCATCCCAGCTGCAGAGCCATCTGCGCCTGCGACTGGGCGCTCGCGGCGCGCAGGAGACTCATCGGAGCCGCGCCCGCGGCCGCCAAACCGGCGACGGTCAATCCTCCCTTCAAGAACCCGCGGCGCGTGACCGACGGGGTGAACAGGGTGATCTTATCCACGGCGCGCGCCCCCTATGCTATTGTGGAAATAGTGCACAACTTGTGTATATACTACACATGCGAGTACTCTAGTGTCAAGGACATGGCGTGACGGAGGTCGGGGACCGATGCGCAGACCACGAAGCAGCCCCACGCGGCGGATTCAGTCCGTCGGCCGCGCGATTGACATCCTCTTCGCGCTCGCGCGCGCACGCGAACCGCAGAGCCCCAGCGAGGTTGCGGCGCTGCTGGGGCTGGAAAGGACGACGGTGCACCGCTTGATGGTCACCCTCGCCGCCTCGCGGTTGCTCCGATTCGATCCTGAAACTCGCAAGTATCGGATTGGCGCCGGCGCGCTCGAACTCGGTGCGGCCTATCTGCGCGGGCAGATTCATGACCGTGTGGTGGAACGCGTCGTCAGCGATGTCGCGGAGGAAGTGCGACAGACCGTTTCGCTCGGCGCGCTGGTCGATGATGAGGTCATCATCATGGTGGCCCGGGAAGCCGAGGAGACGCTCACGGTCACATCAAGGGCGGGCGATCGCCTCCCGGCGCACGGGACGGCGATCGGCAAACTGTTCCTGGCCGAGCGACGGGAGACTGAGATCCGCGAGTTCCTGGCGCAGACGGGAATGCCGCGACTGACCCCGCAGACGATCACCACCGTGACAGAGTTTCTGCAGGAAATCGAAGAAGTGCGCGCGCAGGGAATCGCCTACGCGCGGGAGGAAGCCAAGGTCGGTATCAGTTCCATCGCGGTACCGGTCCGCCGTCACGATGGGCCGCTGGTGGCCGGTCTGGTCGTCGCCGTGCCGGCGCAGTTTGCCACCGCCGAGATGTTTGAGAAACTGCTCCCGCCGCTGAGACGCGCGGCGAAGCGCATCGAGGCCGCCGGCGTGGTGTAGCCTTAGTGTGCCCCCCTCACAGGCGTTCCTGGTGAGCCGATGTATGTATCGGGTCGCTGGCCGGACGCACCGCCGCGCTGCTACACTGGAAGGACCCGAAGGATAGGAGGCACCGGGTTATGGCTACAAAGGCCCGGATCACGGCCGAGGATCTCTGGGCGCGCGGCGAGGGCGATCTCAGGTCCGAGCTGGTCAACGGGCGCATCGTCGAGATGGCTCCACCGGGGGGCATCCA
>JBOGSE010000240.1:0-2869 GCA_050694895.1 bacterium
TCACCGGCGGGCCCGGCAGCAGATAGGCGTTGACCGGACCGACGGGATAGGGCGTCGGGATCACAAGCGGCAGAATGTGCATCGGGACAGCCGATGGTATTCGCCTACGCGGCGAGGAGCTCCTCGGGGATGTCGGCACGCGTGCGCGAGTCCCTTCGGAGGACTTCCTGCGGTGCCCGAGAATCCAAACCCCACGTTCCCCGCTGAGGAGGTTACACGATGGCAGTGCGCATGTTCCGCGGCCCGGCTGGCGTCGCGACGGTGCTCATTGTGGTGCTTGCGGCATTTGGATTTCAGGCGTCGGCTCAGACCCCGGCGCCGACTCGCGGCGGCACGATTGTTGTCGCCATGGGCGCCGATCCGCCGCACCTCAACCCGCACTTCACGACCCTGCCCTATGTGTGGATGATTGCCATGGCCGTGCATGGGTCGCTGGTCCGGCTCGACCCGGAGTTGCGGCCGCATCCCAACCTGGCCGAGTCCTGGACGATCTCTCCGGACTACAAGACCTATACCTTCAAACTTGTCCGCGGGGTGACCTGGCACGATGGCAAGCCGTTCACGAGCGCCGATGTGAAGTTCACCTTCGAGGAAGTCGCGAGCAAGCTGAACGCCAGCGGTCCGGTCCTGCTGGGATCGCTGGAGCGGGTGGAGACCCCCGATCCGCTGACGGCCGTGTTTCGCTTCAGCCGGCCGCACCCGACGCTGCTCCTCTACCTCGATGCCGCGCAGACCGGCGGCCTGCTGCCCAAACACCTCTATGAGGGAACGGATATGCGGCGCAACCCGGTCAACATCGCACCAATCGGCGTCGGACCGTTCAAGTTCGTTGAGTGGAACCGCGGGGACCGCATTGTCCTCGAGCGCAACCCCAGATATTTCAGGAAGGATCGGCCGTATCTCGACCGCGTCGTCTTCCGTGTCGCGCGGGATCCGGCGGCCCGGGTGGTTGCCCTGCAAAACAAGGAAGTCGACATGATCCTGGGCTACGACCTGGCGCTGCGCGACAGCATCCCGGTCCGGCAGAGCCGCGAGTTGAAGGCCGTGTTCAACGTGGACCGCGCGATCTCGGGGCAGTGGTGGTTTGGATTGAATACCTCGAGGCCGCCATTCAACGACCTGAAGGTCCGCCAGGCCTTCAACCATGCGGTCAACCGGAGCTTCATCCACCAGCGGGTGTTCTTCGGCCTGGGGAAGATCGCCACCGGTCCGATCTCGCAGTACCTGGGGCCGCAGTATAACAAGGATGTCGCCAAATATCCCTACGACGTGCGGAAGGCCAATCAACTGCTCGACGAGGCCGGCCTGCGTCGGGGCGCCGGAGGGATCCGGCTGCGAACGAAGTTCACCTACGATGGGACGTCGGGCGAGTTCTCGCGGATCGCCGATATCCTCAAAGAGATGCTGGCCGAGGTCGGGATCGATCTGACGCTAGAGTCGTTTGACTTCAACACCTGGTTCGACAAGGTCTACGTCAAGAAAGACTATGATATTTCGCGGGGCCGGCATATCACGGGGCCCGATGCGATCGGGGCGATGAACATCGAGTTCCACTCCAAGAACACGGGCCCCGGGCAGCGCAACTATTACTTCTACAACAATCCCGAGGTCGACCGGCTCCTCGAACAGGGCATGATCGAAGCCGATGCAAAGAAGCGGCTGCAGATCGCGCATCAGCTCCAGGTGCTCATCATGCGCGACCTCCCGGTTGTCTTCCTGATCGACTCGCCGCAGCCCAACGCCTACCGGAACGTGTTCCAGGGACTCGACAACAACCCGTATGGCGCACAGCGGCTGGAGGACGTCTGGATCGTCTCGCGGTGACGCTATAGTCTAAGTCTTCATGGCCGTCTACTTCGCCAGGCGGCTGGCGCAGGCCGTGCCGGTCGTGCTGGCCGTGATCATTCTGAACTTTCTGATTGTCCATCTGGCCCCGGGAGATCCGGTCAATATCCTGGTGGGCGAATACGGGTCAACGGCCGAGTTCCGGGAGCGGGTTCGACGCGAGTATGGCCTGGATCAGCCGGTGCTCACGCAGCTGGCGGTCTATCTCCAGCGGATCTTCCGGGGGGATCTCGGCTATTCGTTGTACTTCAATCAGCCCGTCATCGGGCTGATTCTGCAGCGTTTGCCGGCGACCGTTCTGCTCATGGCCTCGCAGCTGATCTTTGCGCTGATAACCGGAGTATCGCTCGGCGCGGCGGCGGCCCGACGGCCCTACTCTCTGCTGGACAACGCTTCGACCGGCGTGGCCCTCATTGGCTACTCCATGCCCGTTTTCTGGTCGGGACTGCTGCTGATTCTGTTGTTCAGCACGACGCTGGGACTGCTGCCCTCGGGCGGCATGCGGTCATCTCGCGAGGAGATAGCCGGTCTGGCGGCGGTCTGGGACGTTCTGAAACATCTGCTTCTGCCGGCGTTCACGCTGGGGCTGGTCAACCTGGCCCTCTACGTTCGCCTGACCCGCGCCAGCATGCTCGAAGTGCTCTCCCAGGACTACGTGCGGACCGCGTGGGCGAAGGGCCTCAGCGAGCGCCGGGTCACCCGCCACCATGCGCTGCGCAACGCATTGCTGCCGGTGGTTACGATCACCGGCATCGATCTCGGCCGCATGATCGGCGGCGCCGTCCTGACCGAAACGGTGTTCGCGTGGCCGGGCGTGGGCACGCTGACATTCACGGCTTTGCAGACGCGCGATTATCCCGTCATCGTCGGCACGTTCATGTTCGTGTCGATCGGCGTCATTCTGGCGAGTCTGCTGGTGGACATCCTCTACTGCGTCCTCGACCCGCGGATTCAGTATGCGTGACGCGGCCGATGCGTGAGGTCGTCGGCCCGGCGTCGGCATCGCCGGCCCCCGCAGCAGGGC
>JBOGSE010000241.1:0-3550 GCA_050694895.1 bacterium
ATTGGCGCTGACTGTGTGGTGCGACTTGTGAGCAGCCTTTCCGCCTCGTCAGCGAGCTCGCGCACGATCTCCGAGGCCGGCTGGACCCTGGTCACACCACTAACGGATTCACCCGCCCATAATGACATCGCCTCGATTGCCCCGGTCGTGGTGCGGTCGACGCCGAAGGACGCGAAACGAAGGACGGGAAATCGCGTGCCGTCCAGGCTCGTGGCCTCGCCGACCGTGTCCCCCTGAAAGGCTTCGGCAGCCGCAATGGCTGACCGCAGCACGCGGTGTGGCGCGTCAGGCCACGTTGCCGAGAACGCCTCGGTGTAGATGGTATCCTGTGCCCGGGCAGCGATCAGCGCCTCCACATACCTCGGGTGCGCCCCAGACTCGGACGCGGCGACGAAGCGCGTCCCGACCCGCACGCCATCCGCGCCCGCTGCCAGGGCGGCCGCCATCGCGCGGCCCGTCCCAATCCCCCCGGCGGCGAGCACAGGCACGTCGACCGCTCCCAACACCTCCCCCAGCAACGCCATCAGCCCGATCTTGCCGCGCACGTGGCCACCCGCTTCGATGCCCTGAGCCACGAGCAGATCAGCCCCCAGTTCGACGGCCGCCACCGCTTCGTCCCGCGAGCCGACCTGCCAGCAGGCGAGGGCTCCACCGTCGTGGGCCATCTTCACGAATTCAAGAGTCGGGTCAGCATAGAAGAACTCGACGACCCGTGCGGCCTTCGCAGCGATCTCGATGCACTTAAGGTCAAACGGCGTGCGCCCGCGGCCGCCATGAAGGTGCCAGGGCGAAACGACGAAGTTGACACCGAACGGTCGTCCCGTACGAGCGCGTACCTGTTCGAGCAACCCCTCGAGCGCTGGCGCGGTCAGCCCCCGGCGCGCCGTCCCGAGCATGCCGAGCCCGCCGGCTTCCGACACGGCCGCGGCCAGTTCGGGTGACGCCACTGCCCCCATTCCGGCCTGCTGGATTGGGACCCGGCAGCCAACCAGCTCGGTGAACCTTGTGGTAATCATGCGGTTGCTCCTTATAGAGGAAATGGAACAGCGATGTCCGCCGCGATCGGCCGCAGCTTCTCGACCGTCTCGACGTCAACGGGAATGCCATGCGCGAGCCGTTCCCGCATTCTCCGCTGCTCGGCCTCGCCGGGCAGGAGAATCTCTTCGCCCGGTGTGATACGTGGCGACGACTTCACTTCGCTGACGAGCTGCTCGAGGCGGTCGAAGAACCGTTCGCGGGGCGAGAACGCCTCGATGTTGACCGCAATCATGACATGCGACACATCGAAGTGCGTGTCGTCCTGAAAGACCGACATCCCGAACTTCGCGCCCATCAGCACGCCCGTGAGGACGTCGGTCATGAAACTCAGCCCGTAGCCTTTGGCACGCCCAATGGGCATCTGCGTGCTGCCGTCCAGCAACTCGGCGGGGTCGGTGGTGCGTCTGCCGTCTTTCGTGAGCGCCAGGTCGTCGGGCACGGTGCGGCCCTCGCGGTGCGCCCATGCGATCATGCCGATCCCTGACATCGTGAGCGCCATATCGAGGATGATGGGATAGGCGTTGCGTCGTGGCACGGCCCAACCCCACGGATTGGTACCCAACACCGCCGTCGTGCCGCCCCACGGGGCCATCTCGGCCCTGGCATTGGTCATCGCCAGTCCGATGAAGCCGGCGTCCGCGGCCGTTTTCGCGTGGTAGCCGGCGATCCCGAAGTGATTGCTGTTGCGCACCCCGACCATGCCGATGCCCGAGCGGCGCGCGAGATCGATGGCCTTGCGCATCGCCGTGTTGCCGGCATGATAGCCGAACGCCTTGTTGGCCTCCAGGAGCGCATATGCCGGCCCTTCGCTTACCCAGGTGAGCTGCGCGCGCGGCACATATCCACCATTGCGCACGCGGCGGTGGTAGCGGAAGAATTTTTCCAGCCCCTGGCCTTGCCCGGGGTGCCACCATAGGCTCGCCGTGGTGATGCCGTCGCTGATAACGTCGGCCTCTTCCTCGCTGCCACCCAGTCCGAGGATGAGATCGCGCGCAAACTTGCGAACCACCGGCTCGGGGTAGCGCCGCACCAATGACTCTTTGAGCGCCGCGTGAATCTCTTTCATGCCTGTCTCCTTGTCACCGAGTTGGTGCGGTACACCTCACACGATCGGATGCCGCAGCGTCCCTCCATTGAGCACGCGTGTGACCTCACGCAGGGTCTCGGTCAGCTCGCCCTCGCGGGAGGTGCCGGTGCCGCCGCCGATGTGCGGTGTCAAGATCACGTTCTCCAGGGTGCACAGGGGGCTGTCCGCGGGCAGCGGCTCGTAGGTGAACACGTCCAGACCGGCCCCGGCGATGGTGCCACTGCGCAGCGCGTCGATGAGCGCCTCCTCATCGACCACGCCGCCGCGGGCCACGTTGACCAGATACCCGGCGGGACCGAGCCGGCGCAGGTGCTCCGCGCCGATCAGATGGTGCGTGTCTTCGGTGTGGGGGGCGGCGACGCACACGTAATCGCTCTCCTCCATCAAGGTCAATAACGGGCGGTACGTCACGGCGTAGGACTCTTCCAACCTCGCGGGGAGGGGCCGGCGCCGCGTGTAGATTACCCGCATGCCCAGTGGTTGCGCGCGCAAACTCAATTCGCACCCGATCTCACCGAAGCCCACGCAGCCCAAGGTCTTTCCGCGCACCTCGTGGAGACGCGCGGGCTGCATCCATCTGAAGGCGATGACGCGCTGACTCGTCTTGGCCGGCTGCACGCCGAGGCGCCGGTACGCACCCTGGCCCACGTCGCGGTGCGCGGCGATCAGGTCCTTGCTGAGCGCCAGGATCAGGGTCAGCGCCAGCTCCGCGACGCAGCCCGGACCCTTCCGTGGAACGAGGCCGAAGGGCACTCCGCGTGTCCGCACGCTGTCCAGATCGACGTTGTCGTAGACGCGGCCCATCTTGATGAGGAGTCGCAGCGCGCGTGCCTGTGCCAACAGTTGCATATCGACCCGAGCGCTCTGAGTTACGATGGCAACTGCCCGCGCCGCCGCAGCCGGCAGCGTTTCCGAGTCTTGCGAGGGGATCACTTCGAGCTCGGGAAAGTTGCGTCCGGCCGCCTCCGCCAGCTCTGGATCAAGGATCAGCACGGGCGAGTCAGGCATCAGCGGAGCCGTACCACGACGTCGGCGATGCGGCGCATGGCCTCGCGGAGCACGGGCTCGGGCTGCAAGAACGTCATGCGGATGAAGCCGCGCCACGAATCCCCGTAGGAAATACCGGGAGACACCAGGACGTGTCCTTCCTCGAGGAGGCGCCGTGCCAGATCGAGCGAGCTCAATCCTGTGGGACTGATGTCCGCGAGGATGAACTGCCCGCCCTGGGGCACGCCGTACCGCAGTCTCATGCCGTCCAGCGCATCCATGACGATGCGCCGCCGGCGGCCGTAGGCGGTCTGCATCTCAAAGAGCCCGTCCTGCGGTCCGGTCAGCGCCGCGATCCCCGCACGCTGTGACAGCAGCGACAGGTCGCCGCTTGCGGCTTCCTTGATGCGGGCGACCTGCTCGATCAGCGGCGCCGGT
>JBOGSE010000242.1:0-4329 GCA_050694895.1 bacterium
CGCCCAGCTTCAGGCCTCGAAGCGCGGCGAGCCGCTGGTCTATCGGCGTCGTCCGGCTGATGCCCTTCGTGCGGGCGACCTCGGGGTGCATCACCAGATCGAGCGTGACCCGCTTGGTGAGGTTGTAAATGAACATGATCTGGCGCCCTTGACGGCGGAGCTGGACGGCCTGAAAGGGGTCGGCGTCGAAGAACTGCACCTGGCCGGAGACGAGCGCCGCGATACCGAGCGCGCCACTATCCACCTCGGTGAGCTCGAGATCAATGCCTTCTTCGGCCATGTAGCCGGCGGCGTCAGCGATATACACCGGGGCCATGAACAGCGTGCCGGTGTGTGCCTCGGTGATCTTCACCCGCTGCCCCTGCGCGGATGCGCTCACCGAGAAGGAAATCAACAGGGCGACGACCGCCACGCTCCGTGCGGCTTGCCACAACCCAACTCGCATTGGAGACTCCTCCTTGTCTCAAGATCCAGGTCCACCCTGGTACAGTCATGAAGATGCCATCACCACACCGTTCGGTTACAGCGCCCTTGCGTATCACCGCCGGCCAAACGCGGGATCCTGAGTCACCTCATACACCCGTCCGTCCGGACCGCGGAAGTGCTGCGAGGCATAGTCGCCAGGCCAATGGCGCGTGGGACCGATGAGTTCCACGCCTGCGGTCCGGAGTTCGGCCGCAGCCTGCTCGGCACTTTCGACGAGGAACCCGACGACAGAGCCGGTGGTGAAGTGCTGATTGTAAGGGCACGTCGGTCCGTAGACTTCCACCAGCGCGCCATCTGGCAACCTGAAGACGGCGTAATCCGGTTCTTCACTGTCCATGGTCAGTCGCATGGTGCCGGCAAACAACTTCACCATGTCAGCGAACCTCTCTGTGCGGATTCCCACCCACGCGACTGCCTTCACGTCCATGGCTCCCTCTCCCGAGGCCCGCTAGCCGATATCTCGCAGTTGCCCGTGCTTTGGATTCCAGCGCATCAGGTGGTTGCCCAGCGACGTGATCGCCTGATTCATGACCAGCACGACGACCAGCAGCGCGAAGATGCCCGCGAACAGCCCGGGCGTATCGAGAAATCCGGCCGCGCGGCTGATCAGATGTCCCACGCCGCGGTTGCTCGAGATGAACTCGCCGACGATCGCGCCGATCATTGCTTGGGGCACCGTGATCTGCAGCGCCGCGATGATGAACGGCGTGGCGGCGGGGAAGCTCACCTTGCGCACCAGGTCCCATTCAGAGGCGCCCATGACGCGGGCAATCTGCAGAAACTGCGTGGGCACGGAGCGGATGCCGGCGATCGTGTTGATGAACACGATGAAGAAGACCATGATGGCCGCGACGGCGATCTTCGACTCGATCCCGATGCCAAACCACAGAATGAAGAGGGGTGCCAGCGCGATGCGCGGGATGCCGTAGAACGCGACGACGAAGGGTTCGATGATGCGATAGACGAGGTCGAGCCTGGCGAGGGCGAAGCCGAGGATCAGGCCTGCGCCGGCGCCGATGAGATACCCGGTCAGCGCCTCGATGACGGTGAACTGCAGGTGGTAGAGCAGCGCTTCTTTCGTGAGCATCGCCCACACCGACGCCGCGATGTGACTGGGCTTGCTCACGAAGAACTGGTCGAGGATCGGGCCCGAGGCCAGTTCCCAGGAGAGGAAGAGTGCCGCGGCAAAGGCCAGCCGCCCCAGCATGGTGTTGCGCTGCTCCGTGCGCGCTCTGAGCCGCTCCTCGGTTTCTACCTGCGCGAGAAGCCGCTCGCCGCGGCTCCCGGCGGCCGTCCCGATTGCTATATCCAGCGCGTCCATGTCACGTCGCCTCCAGCGCCATCTCGGAGATCTCTTCCTTCAAGTCGCGCCACACCCGGTCATAAAATTCCGGGAAATTCGGGTGGGCATGGATGTGGAACACGTCCCGGGGACGCGCGAGGGGGACCTGATAGAGGTGCTTGATCGTCCCCGGGGCGCGGCTGAACAGGGCGATCTCGTCGGACAGCGCGATTGCTTCGACCAGGTCGTGTGTCACGAAGACGATCGTCTTGCCCGATCCATCCCACAGCCGCAGCAGTTCGTCTTGCAGGATCACGCGCGTCTGCGCGTCCAGCGGACCAAAGGGCTCATCCATCAAGACCACCGATGGCTCGTAGATAAGCGTGCGGATCAACGCGGCTCGCTTGCGCATTCCCCCGGAGAGTTCGTGTGGGTAGTGATGCTCGAAGCCGCTCAGGCCCACCATCGCGATGTACCTGGCCGCCTGCTGGCGCCGCTGGCCGGCCGCGATGCCCCGGAACTCCAGCGCCACCTCGACGTTCTCCTGAAGCGTGCGCCACGGGAGCAGGTTATCGTCCTGCGTGATGTACCCCACGTCCGTGTTGACCCCAGCGACCGGCTGGCCTTTATAGCGGACCTCGCCCTCGGTGGGCCGCACCAGGCCGGCCATCATGTTCAGGAGCGTGGATTTGCCGCAGCCCGAGGGACCGACGAAGCTGATAAACCGGCCGCCCTCGATCGTGAGGTTCACGTCGTGCAGGGCAAGGAATGCCCGCCGCCGGTGCCGGTTCTCCCGTGCGACAAAGACCTTGAAGACATCCCGGGCTTCGATCACCGGGGCTTCAATGGACATCTCTGGTCGGGGTCAGGTTACTCGTAGTTCATGACGAGGATGTCCCTCGTTGACGGCAACCGATCTCTCTGGGTGCTCAGAGTGTGGTTCCCCAGCCGGCGGACGTTGGGTTTCCCTTCAAGGAACGCCCGCTCGTCGATCCCGGGCCAGTTGGCTGGCTGTCGCGCAGGGGTCTTGTAGTGCATGGGGATGACCGTCTTCGGCCGGATCTGGTCGACGACCCGGTTGGCGTTCGGCACGCTGAGGGTAAACGGTCCGGCTCCCACGGGAATCATCAGGATGTCGATCGGCCCCAAGGCCCGCACCTGTCCTTCACTCAGCTCGGGCTGTCCCAGGTCGCCGAGGTGCGCAATGCGGACGCCGCCCGATTCAATCACGAAAAGGGCGTCCAGGCCGCGAACGGTTCCCTGAGCGTTGTCATGGAATGCCGCGACCGAATAGATCAACGTGCCGCCGATGCGTTCATAGATCCGGTTCCAGTCTGTGGCGCCGGCACCCAGGCCTCGGATTAGCCGAGGATTTCCCCCGATGAGGCCCACGTTGTTATGGTCGCCGTGCTCGTGGGTCACCAGCACGACGTCCGCCTCGACGGTCGGCATCGCATAGCCGATATTGCTAAACGGGTCGATGACAATGCGCAGCCCGTCCGCTGCGGTCACCAGGAAGAAGGACTGGCCGAAGTATCTGATCGTAATCGGTCTCTCCTGGGCCGAGACCGCCGGCGCGATCAGCACCCCGAGAATGACCAGGATCCGGAGCATGCGCCCGATCATTGCGTGATCACCGCCCTTTCATGCTTGTATACAATATACTTGAGTGCAGGAATTGACCGGAGAGAGGTCCAATTCCTGCCGCGGGACGAGGCGGGCTTAGTCTCTGAGCGCGAGCAGGCGGGCGGCATTCCCGCCCAGCACCTTTGCCTCATCCTCGCCGGGCAGAGCCAGGGCCCGCACGGCCTCGGTGGGACGCTCGACGCCCATGTCAAACGGATAGTCAGAGCCGAGCAGCACGTGGTCCGCTCCGGCGTAGTCGATCAACGCACGCAACAGGTCCCGGTCATGCGTCACGGTGTCGAAGTAGAAGCGTTTGAGCGACTGCTCGACGGGCTCCCGCAGCCGGGCCCGCGCGTCGCGATGGAAGCCGTGCGCATGCCGGATGCGGCCGCGCAGATGCAGGATCGCCCCGCCCCCATGGGCGAGCAGCACCTTGCACCGCGGGTGCGCTTCCATCACGCCGGCCATGATCAGGTGTGCCGCCGCAATCGTGGTCTCGAACGGGTTCCCGACGAGATTCGACAGGTAGTAGTCGTTGAGCACCGGCAGGTCGAAGCCGCGCGTGCTCGGGTGGATGAAGACCAGGGCGCCGCTCGCCTCGACCGCCGCCCAGAACGGCCGAAACCGATCGTCTCCCAGATAGACGCCGCGCACGCTCGTCGCGATCTCCACGCCGCCCACGCCGGGGTGTCGCATCAGGTCGGCGAGCTCGCGGGCCGCCAGGTCCGGGTCCTGCAGCGGAACCATCCCCAGCGCGCTCACCCGCTCCGGATGGGCCTGAGCGAGTTGCGCCAGGGCCGCATTGTAGATCCGGCAGATCCGCAGCCCTTCGTTGGGGCCGGCGTCGTAGCGCAGGAGCGACGCCCAGGGGCAGAGCACGACGCGGTCCACTCCGGCGCGGGACTGCGCGTCGAGCAGCGCGTCGATGTGCACGA
>JBOGSE010000243.1:0-11023 GCA_050694895.1 bacterium
CGCGGCCAGGAGCCGATCACGGCCTGGTTGGTGGTAGGCACGGCGCTGGCGCTGGCCGGAACCACGATGATCCTGACGGGGTGAGCGATCAGGCCCCCTGCAGCGCGCGGATGTACCGGATTTGCCCGGCGTGATAGATGTCGTGGGTCGCCATTCGCATGAGCCGAAGACCCAGGGCGACGTCGTCGCCATCGACCGGTCTGGCCAACGAGTCGTCGGGCTTGGCCTGCATCCACGACACGAACCGCTGCGTGATGTCCTTGAGTGCCCGGACATCTGCCTGCCAGGCAGTGTCGTCACCGGACACGTCCTGCCAGTCGCCGCGCTCCACCTCGGCGTAGTCGGGCTTCTTGCCGTTCCAGTCGTCGTAGACCGCGCGCTTCCAGCGCGTGATGTGTCTGACGATTTGCCAGATCGAGTGGCGCGCCTGCCCCGGCTTCCACGCGGCCTGCGCAGCGGTCAGCCCTTCGATCGCCATGGCCAGTGACGGCTGCCAGGCTTCTTTCTCGAAGGTGTACTCGAAGTGATAGAGGACGGCGTCCTTGACGCTGATCATCGCTCCCTCCGCAGTTTCGGGGTGCACCCCGGTGTGGGACTGCCAGCGGGCTACTCCCGCAGCACCGCCGCGCGCGGGCTCGCCAGGAACGTCGCTCGTAGGTCGTCCGGCAGCGAGGCCCCGAGGCGCGACAGCAGCGCACGCAGTGCCTCCCGGTCTTCCTGGCTGTGTGTCAGTTGCAGCCGCAGATCGAGCGCGCGCCGGATGGTGAAGACGTCTTCAACGGACCGGCCCCAGCGGAGCGCGTCGTCCACGAGACTCAGCGCCCGCCCGGAGTCACCGTCGTGGATCGCCAGATGGGCCTCCAGGATCGCCAGCGCCGCCAGGTGCGGCGGTGCCCCGAATCGCTCCACCGCCTGCCGGCGATCCTTCACGAACTGCCGCAGTTCGTCGAGGCGTCCGGTCGCCAGCAGGACTTCCCCCATGGGGAGCACCATCTCCCCGTCGTCGGGGACGAACACCTCCCAGGCGAGTTGTCGGACCTCCTCAAGCGTGCGGTTGAGCGCGTCGGTATCCCGGTTCAGCAGGGCCAGATACAGCGCAGACGCAAGAGCCATCATCTGCCACGCGGGGTTGAGGGCTTCTACCTCCGACCCGGCAGCGAGATGTGAGCGTGCCCGCGCGACGTCACCGAGATCGTAGTAGATCTCCCCGAGGTACATGAGCGGGTACGGAAGATGGATCTTCGCGTACTCGCGTACCAGCGGCAGGCTGTCCTCGAGCTGGCGGATGCCCTCGCCCCACTCCCCCAGCGACATGCGCGCGTGCGCGACGAAGGTGATAGTGAAGGCCAGGCGCCGTTTATCGCCGATCTCCTCGGCGAGCGCAATTGCCGCTTCCCCATCCCGGATGGCGTCGCTGTAGCGTCCCCAGAACGAGTTGATCACGCTGAGGTAGCTGAGGCTGGTGGCTTCCTTAGCCTTGTCGCCGGCCTCTTTGGCGGCTGCGAGGCCTTCCTGCGCGGCCGCGATCGCGTGGTCGCGATCCCCCATGCTGTAGTGCGCCATGCACAGAAGGTTCAGGCCCCGAGCCAGGCTCGATTTGTCCCCGGCTGTCCTGAGGAGGCTGATCGCCTCGACGATCACCGGATCCTCGGGTTTGAGCTGGCCCCGATCCCAGGCGACGTTGGCCAGATCCACGAGGGTGAGTCCCAGTGTGAGCCCGTCGCCTACCTCACGAGCCCGGGTCGCCGCGCGCCGGAAGTGCGCCTCGGCCTGATCAAGCCGAAACTGCCGGTGGTGAATGAGACCGACCCGGTTCTCCAGCACCGCCTCGAGGGTGGAATCTCCGGCCTGTCGCGCCGTAGCGAGCCCGCGTTCAAAATCCTCCAGGGCTTCCCGATATTCTCCCCGCAGCTGGCGGACCTCGCCGCGGTCAAGATGCAGTTCGATGATCTCCCGCGGCGGCACCCCGGCCTTCACTGCGGCGTCAAACGCCTGATCGTAGAGCCGGAGGGCATCGGCGCTGGCGTACAGGCGGCGGGCCTTGTTGGCGGCCCTGTGGAGGTAGGCTGCGGCACGCGTGTCGTCCCCGGCTGCGAGAAAGTGTTCGGCGAGGGTTTGGACGACCTCCTCGACGCGTTCACCTATGCGCGCCTCCAGCCAGCGCCCTGCTTCTCCGTGCGCACGCTGCCGCTGGGATTTGGGCAGCATGCCGTAGGCGACGTCGCGTGTGAGGATGTGGCGAAAGGCGTATTCGCGCTCGTCCGCGATCGACGACTGCGGGCGGACGACGACCATCTCTTTCTTGATCAGGCCCTCGATCGCCCTGATGGCTTCTTCCTCCGACAGGCCCGCCAGCGGTGCGGCCGACGACGGCCAAAACGTGCGGCCGATGACCGAGGCGGCCTGCAGCACGCGGCGCTCATCCTGAGGCAGCCGGTCGATGCGCGAAGTGAGCACAGCCTGCACGGTGTCGGGAATGGACGCGCCCGGTCCGCTTCCTTCCAGCAGCATGCGGACAAGCTCTTCGATGAACAAGGGATTGCCCTGGGCGCGCTCGGCGATGGTGTGGCGCATCTCTGGGGAGAGCCCCTGGCTGGAAAGCGCCACAACGAGCCGCTCCGAGTCGTCATCGCGCAGCGGCTTCAGCGCGATGGTCGTCGCGTTGGCCCCGCCCGCGCCCCAGGTGGAACGCCGCTCGCGCAGTTCCGGTCGCGCCAGGCACACCACGAAGATCTGTGCAGTGCCGATGTTCTGGACCACCCACTCGATGAGGTCGAGTAGGCCGTCGTCCGCCCAGTGGACGTCCTCCAGGGCGAAGATGACGGGACCGTCCGCGGCCAGCGCCTCCAGCAGGGCTTGCCAGGTCTCGAAGAGCATCCGTCGCAGTTGGCCGGGGTCGGCCGGCGCCTCCCCGTCGGCGCCGAAGGTCAAGAGCAGTCCATCAAGCAGCCCGGTGTGCTTCGGCAGGCGCTCGCGCAGCCATTCCGCGAGCTTCGCGCGGACGATCTCGGGGGCGTCGGTGTCCTTGAGCCCCGCCTGGGTGCGGAGAATGTCCAGCAGCGCGTGGTATCCGATCTGGCCGCCGAAGGCGATGCTGCGGCCGCGAAGGACGAGCGGTCGGGGATCGGTGTCCCGGACGTCCGCGAGAAACTCACGTAACAGGCGACTCTTCCCCACGCCGGGCTGTCCCACCACCGTGACCACGTGCACGCTCGCCTCGTCGTAGCTGCGTTGATAGAGGTTCCGCAACAATCCCAGCTCTACGTGCCGGCCGACGAGCGGCGCCGCGATCCGACGGATCTCGGTCCGCTCAGGCAGCGGCTTCACCGCCTCCCACACCCGCAGAGGGGTCGCTTTCCCCTTGACCTCGAGCGGTCGGGAGTCGTGATACTCGATGACGTCGCGCGTCAGGCGGTGGGTGCGCTCGCCGACGACTACCGTCCCCGGCGCGACCGTCTGCTGCAGGCGCGCCGCCGTGGTCACGGCATCGGAGATCAGGAAGTCCCGATCGAATGTCGATCCCGAGGCGGCGACGACCTCGCCCGTATTGACACCCACTCGGGTCTCGAGCCGCACGCCATGCGCGGCCTGGAGATGATCGTTGAGGTCCGGCATCGCGTCCCGGATTGCCAGGCCCGCCCGGACGGCCCGCTCGGGGTCGTCCTCGTGCGTGACCGGCAGGCCGAACACCGCCAGCACCGCATCGCCGAGGAGGTTTGCGACCTTCCCCTCGAACCGCTCGACCGCGTGCTGGACAACACTGTAAAATTTGCCGATGACCTCGCGGGCTTCTTCCGGATCGAGCCGCTCGGTCAGGCTCGTCGAACCCACCAGGTCGGCGAACACCGCGGTGATGACCTTGCGTGCCTCCGCAGTGAGCACCGGGCCGGTCTCACCCTTCGTTTTCACTGCGACGCCGACGGGGATGCCGCAGTTGGCGCAGAACTTCGCTCCTTCGGCCACCGGCGCGCCGCACTCCGGGCAGGGCCGTCGCTGCGCCTTCCCGCAGTTGGCGCAGAACTTTGCGGTCGCGGGGGTGTCCTGCCCGCAGTTCCAGCAGGCGATCGTGTCAGTGGGCATGCGGCGGTGCAGGTTCGGGGGTCGGCTGCGTGTGCAGGTCGTGCTTCGAGATCGATGTCGTGTCCGGTTCGCGCGAAGCCATGTCCTCACCGAGGAGCTTGGCCAGGCGGGCGAACCACGTGTCCATCATGGAGGCGAACTGATCGCGCATGACCTGCCACGCTTTCTGCTGCTTGCGATTCCGAACTTTCTCCATGCGAAACTGCAGCGCCGTCCCACTCCCGGCCGGCGTGAGGACGTACGTGTACCGCATTGGCCCGAAGCCTGGGACGTTGGCCTGGATCGTGTAGTAGTCGAACGGGCGCCAGTCGAGGATCTCCTCCACGATCACCCCGTGACCGTGGACGCAGTGGTTCGTCGTTCCAATCCCCCGGCGGCCGCCGGCGTTCGTCTGGTCGACGCGATCGGTCCCGACCTGCCACAGTACCCGTTTTTGAGGATCGGTCAGGTTCTCCCAGGCCACCGGTGGCGGCGCGGGGAGGGAAACGTCGACACTGGCCTCGACGTTGCCTGGTTCCACAATGACGCGCCTGTGCTCTCGCTCGTGCTTCCACCGCGCTTCCAGATCGTGCATGTACACCATCACGTCGCCGATGTGCTCGTAGCTCTCGTGATGCTCGCGCATCTCAAGAGCACCGACATCGATGCCCATGGCCGCGATACACGCCGCGCTGAACAGGGCATACCCGTTGAGATTGAATTTCTCGGCGACCGAGTTCTTGAGCAGCCGGTGGACCACGATCACGTCGGTCCCGGCCAGCTCCTCCCGGCCGGCGATCCGCTGCCGCACGAATTCGCCATGGTGGACGACGAACTTGAGGTTCAGGTTCGGGATCAGCACGCAGGCGTTGCATTGGCAGGTGGTGGCCTGGCGGATGCTTCGAAGACGGCGCTGGAAGGCGAAGTAGCACCCTTCGACCGTATCCAGGAGCATCGAGCCGTCGATCTTCGCTTCGAGCGCATACATGAAGGCCGCGTCTCCCTCGAGTTTCGCCAGCCGCAGCACAGGTCGCAGCGCGCCGACCACGGTCTCGAAGAGGTCGGCCAGGACGTCCTGGGCGTGCTCGAGCTCGCTGCCGGTCAGGTATCCTGTGTAGCCCGAGACGTCCGCCATGACGAGGCAGGCGCGTTCGCGTGAAAGCATGCTCTCCTCCGGTGGGCAACCACCCTTCTGCCTATTAGACGGCGACTAAGCGATTCCTAGCCGCACCCGGCCGCGTCGAGGTGCCTCGTTGCAGGGAAGGGAGGGGAGCGTCTGCGAATCCCCGAGCGTACTCCATACGCGTGCGGGGCTGAGGAGATGTGCTGGATGCCGGAGCGGGACGACATTCTCGAGAGCATGGCGAGTCTGGCGCTGTTTGCCGACCTCTCGCGCCCTCAGCTGGAGGCGGCCGCCCACACGTTTGAGGAGGAATGGTTTTCAGAGGAGCAACGTATCCTGCGCCAGGGATTCACGGGGTCGAACTTTTACGTGATTCTCGACGGCGAAGCCGCGGTTCGAATCGATGGGCAGACCCGTGCGACGCTTGGCCGCGGGGACTTCTTCGGGGAGGTCTCAGTGCTGTTGGGTGAGCCACCGATCGCCGACATCGTTGCGCTTCGGCCACTCCGCTGTATCGCCCTCTCCGATCTTGGCCTGGAGGCATTTCTCACGACGTACCCTCGCGTGATGTTTCGGATGCTCCAGGCGCTCGCGCGGCGGCTGCGGAACGCCAGCCTTTGGCGCAGTTGACCGAGCGTCCGTTTCCACCAGGGCGCTACCCCCTGGTGGTGGTCGGCAGCGGCCCGGGGGGCCTGCAGCTTTCCTACTTCCTCAGCCGGCTTGGAGTCGAGCACGCGGTCCTGTCCGCAGATCGCGGGCCCGGTGGAATGTTCCGGCGCTTTCCATTATTCCAACGGCTGAACACATGGTCGAAACCGTACGCGATACCAGAGCGGCGCACGCGGCCCTACGAGTGGTACGACTGGAACAGCCTGGTGGGCGACGAACCGCCCCACCGCTCGCTCGTGCCCGAGTTCATGGACGGCACCTCGTATTTTCCCGCACGCCACGAGATGGCCGCGGGCCTTGAGGCGTTCGCCGAGCGCGCCGGTGTTCGCGTCCGCTACGAATGTCGCTGGGAGGCGACACGCCGCGAAGACGAGGGATTTGCGGTGATCACATCGGACGGGGAGTACCGATGCCGGGCTGCCGTGTTCGCTGTCGGCATGGCCGAGCCGTGGAAACCGGATATTCCAGGCCTCGACGCCGTGCCCCATTACGTAAACACGAGACCTGCGCGTGAATACGCCGGAAGGCGCGTGTTTCTGATCGGAAAACGCAACTCGGGGTTCGAGGTCGCCGACGCCCTGCTCCCGTGGGCCCGTCAGATCCTCTTGGGATCGCCGCGGCCGCCGATCATCTCGGTATTGAGCGCCGGTGCGGGCGTCCGCGCCAAGTACCTCGTCCCATATGAAGACCACGTCATCGGCGGCGGCGTGTTCATCCTGGACGTCACCATCGAGCGCGTCGAGCGCCTGGGGGATCGATGGCGCGTGCACACCGCCGGGCAACACACCGGTGTCCTCGCGTTCGAGGTCGACGAGGTCATCGCCGCCACAGGCTTCGGGACGCCGCTGCGCGACCTCCCGTCGATCGGCGTTGCCACCTTCAGCCAGGGCCGGTTGCCCCGGATGACCGGCCTGTGGGAAAGCGCCACGGCCCCCGGGATTTACTTCGCCGGAGCCGTCACGCAGGGCGCCATTGGCCTGCGCAAGCACGGGTCGGCAGGGAACTCGGCGGGTGTCGCCGGCTTCCGTCACAATGCGCGGGTCCTCGCCGAGCACCTTGCGCAGGTGCGTTTTGGGGTGCGGATTCCCCGGCAGGCTCTGCCGCCCGAGCAGGTCGTGCCGTTTCTGCTTTCAGAGGCAACCCGGGCGCCGGAGTTATGGAATCAGCAGGGGTATCTGGCTCGTGTGGTGTCGTGTGACCGCTCGGAGGGCTGCCGCGATGGCGGCATTGTCGCGCTGGCGCCTTTCGTTGATACTGCGGGTCCGGACGCCGTGGCGATCGCCGTGGAGACCGATCGCAACGGCAGCCATCATCCCACCGCCTACATCAGACGCGACGGCCGGGTGATCGAGCAGCCACTCGCTTCGCATCCCCTGCACGACTTTGAGGGTGAGCGCCAGCAGAAAGAGCTCGCAGAGGCGCTCAAAGGTCTGCTGTAGGACGCGCCGTCAATGGCGCGGCGAATCACTCGCGGCCCTCAGGCGCCCGGCGACCTCCCGCAGAATGCTGAGGGCGATCTTTGGGTGCCGTTCCACCAGCTTCATGAAGTTCCATGATGCGAGGGCCAGACACGTGGTCGGCTCCTCGGCGACCACATGTGCGGTCCGGGGCATCTGATCAATGACCGAGAGTTCGCCGAAGAATTCTCCGGGCCCAAGGCGCGCGAGCGTCTCCCCCCCGCGGGTGACCCTGACGCCACCGCTCGCCAGCAGGTAGAAGCCCGTGCCCACCTGTCCCTGCCGGACGATGTAGCGCCCGGCGGGAAAGTCGATCACCTCGGCCTGATCGGCAATCGTGCCCAGCGCGCGATCAGGCACCCCTGAGAAGATTGCCACCCTGCGCAGGAGGTCGATTTTTGCCTTCTTGGTCATGGCCATGTGTTTGCCACCGCTCTACCGTGAGAGATCGCCGGGCCGAAATGACCGGAGAACCGCGTCGCAGCGTTTCTGTTTGGTCGCCCATTCGGGGAGCGGCGCCGCGCAGACCGTGTAGTACAGGCGCTGCGGGCCGGTGACCAGCAGTCCCACCGAGGCCCATTCACGTCCCCGCGTCGATCCCGTCAGCTCGAAGCGGTGCCAGACAACCTGCTCGGTGCTGTCGGCAGACCGCGTGAAGCCCGAGACCCCGTGCATGGGGAGCAGCGACATGGCCAGGCGCCGAACGTCGCCTTCGGAGAGCGGGCCTGCCTCCTGCCGCGTCATGACGACGACAAATTCCGTCGCGCCCGCCTCGGGAGTATCGCCGGCGGCCAGGACCTGCGGCAAGAACCATACGCGGTTGCCGTCCTCGGTCTCCACGCGTTCCCACGTCGAGGGCCGTACGATCGCAAACCCGTGGCGCTCGCTCGTATATGGCTCGAGCGTCTCGCTCACGCGACGCGCGCACCCCGCGGCACCGGCCGCGGCGGCGAGCGCCACGATGGCCGCCAGCCTTGCGACGGCAGCGAACCCCCGGCGCCGGCTCATGGCCTGTCCACTACGCCGCCCACCCGCCGGGTGCCTGCCGTCGGTCCCTTGTTCCACGGTCGCGCGCGGTGCATGATGGCGGCAAAGACCAGGAGTTGGCGATGTCCGGAGTCCGGATCGATCCATCGGTGGCCAGGCAGGTGAGCGCGGCCGCGATCGAGGCCAGCGGCGTGACCGTCGTAGAGCACGATCCCGTCTTGTGGGCCGAGATCGACGCCGTGACTGCGCGCCTCAGGGCGGCCCATGCCGGTCGTGAACCGGGGCAGATTCCCGAGCTTCGCCCCGCGCGCGATCTTTACCACCGGATCGGCGTCGATCCCACGAAGCTGCGCCCTTCTTCCGAGGCGCTGCTCCGCCGCGTCCTCCGTGGCGATCCCCTCCCGCGAATCAACTCGCTCGTGGATACGAACAACCTGTGCTCGCTGGAGTTTCTTCTGCCGATCGGCCTCCACGACCTCGACCATGTGGCCGGGAGCGTGGCCTTGCGACTGGGGACAGCCGGAGAAGGCTACGATGCGATCGGGAAAGGCCGGTACAGTGTCGAGGGCCGGCTCACCGCCGCCGATGAGCGGGGGCCGTGCGGCAGTCCGACAAGCGATTCCCAGCGGACGATGATCAGGCTCACCACCCGGCGGTGCCTGATGATTATCTACGCCCCGAGCGGATACGACAGGACGGCGCTCGAAGCGCACGCTGCGGCGGCCGCCGCGCGTATTGCACGCTACGCCGGCGGCCAGATCGTGGACGCGACGGTCCTGTAGGCTTCCGCCGTGCGCGCCGCGTTTCTCCCGGAGCCCGCCGCGATCGAGACCGCGCCGCTCGTTGTCGGCGATCGTCCAGCGCCTGTCCCTGGAACCGGTGAAGTACGCATTCGCGTTCGCGCGTGCGGAGTCTGCCACACCGACCTGCACATTGCCGAAGGCGACCTGCCGGTTCACCGAGCGCCGCTCATTCCCGGACACCAGATCGTCGGCGTTATCGAAGAAGTCGGCTCGGGTGTCGATCACGCGCGTGTGGGGGACCGTGTCGGCGTGACCTGGCTGGCATGGGCCTGCGGGGTGTGCGATGCCTGCCGCCGGGGCGAGGAGAACCTTTGTCCGCGCGCGCAGTTTACCGGTTACGACCGCGACGGCGGCTACGCCGAGCAGGTGGTGGCCGACGCGGCGTTCGCCGTTCCGCTGCCGCCGCGCTTTGCCGAGATCGAGGCCGCGCCGCTGCTGTGCGCCGGCGTGATCGGGTACCGGGCGCTGCGCATCGCGGGCGTGCAACCTGGGGAGTGGCTGGGCCTGTTTGGATTCGGCGCCTCCGCGCACCTGGCGATTCAGGTGGCCCGGCACTGGGGATGCGAGGCCGGAGTCATCACGCGAGGCGCCCACCACAGGGCGCTCGCCGAAAGTCTCGAAGCGCTGTGGGTGGCTGAGCCCGGCACCACGCCACCGCGGAAGTTCGACCGCGCCATCGTGTTCGCGCCGTCGGGCCGGGTGGTCCTGGCGGCCCTCGAGACCGTCCGGCCCGGCGGCGTCGTCGCGATTAATGCCGTGACTCTCGACCAGATTCCCGCGATGCCCTATGCGGCGCTGTACGGTGAGCGCGTGCTACGCACCGTCACGAACGTGACGCGCCGCGATGCGGCGGAGTTTCTGTCGATCGCCGCTGCGGTTCCGGTGCGCGTGGAGATCGAGACGTTCCCCCTCGAGGCCGCGAATGACGTTCTGTTACGCCTGAAGCGCGGGGCGCTGCGCGCCGCGGCCGTGCTGCGCCTTCCCGGCGCCGCTACTTCTTCCACTTAATCGAACAACCCTTGGGCGGCGTGGTGGTCTCGGCGGGGTCCCGCCCGGCCAGCAACGCGTCGATCGCGTCCCGAAGGTGATGGTGCGTCACCGCCTTGGGATCCTCAAAGTTGTCGTCCGGCGCGCCGTGGTAGCGGAGCGTGCCGCTCCGATCGAACAGGAAGATCTCTGGTGTGCGCGTGGCGCCAAACCGTCGCGCGACAGTCTGCGCCTCATCAAACAGGTAGGGGAACGGGTAGGCTTTCTCGCGCGCGCGGGTCGTCATCGCTTCGAACGAGTCATCGGGATAGGCGACGGGGTCGTTGCTGTTGATCATCACGAACTGCACGCCGCGATCGGCGTACTGGCGCTGGAGGGAGATCAGACGGTCTTCCCAGGCCTTCACGTATGGACAGTGATTGCACCAGAACACCACGCCAAATACCGCCCGGTCGGCGAAGTGATCGGCCGAGACGGTCGAGCCATCGGTCGCGGGCAGCGCAAATGGAACAAACCGTTCAGAAATGGCAAGCGGCATCACGAGCCTCCTTTGGATGCGCGGCGCCTGTGCAGCGCGCGCCGGATCATGGTGGCGGTCGGCAGTGGCGACAGCCGTCCGTCTTCGGTGCGGAACGTCCGGCAGGTGAGCATCGCCTGCCCCTGGACGCCTTCGGGCTGAATGTCCTCGCCGTCGAACCGGATCGTGGGCGATCCGGGGAAGCGATGCCGGTCCGCGTCTTCCTGCGTGTCGATGCGGATCACCGAGACGTCGTCGGGCAGGCCTTCCTCACGCAGCACCTGACGCAGGCGCGCCAGGGCATCGGGATGCGAAGGACAATCTTCCCAGTAGAGGAAGTCAATGCGCATGATCAGGTTCGCCTCGTCCGCTTTCGTATAACCCGATGGGCGGACTGTTTTCTTCCCGCCCGCTCCGCCTG
>JBOGSE010000244.1:0-3860 GCA_050694895.1 bacterium
TCATCGTGAAAGAGAACTACCCCGGCCTGCCGGCCGACGTGGCTTCGTTCGGCCTCGCCGTCCTGCTGGTCGTGCATCAGGACTTCGATGCCGAGCTGGCCTACCAGATCACGCGGCTCGTCTTCGAACGGCGCGCCGAACTTGCGCAGGTGCACAAGGAAGCCGCCAACATCACGACACTCGGCGCCGCAGCCCGCTCGCCCGCGCCCTATCATCCAGGCGCGATCCGCTACTATCGCGAGCGCGGCGTTGAAGGATTCTAAGGAGGGATGACGCTTGAAAACAGGCGCAGGATGGACAATCGTCGTCGCGGCCGTCGCGCTGGCAGTCGTCATGTCCGGATTTGGAGACGTCGCCGGCGGACCGGCGGTGCGGATCTCGATCGCCACCGGCACCACGGGCGGAGTCTACTTTCCCCTGGGCGGCGGCCTGGCCTCGCTCATCTCCAAGCACATCCCGGGCGTCACGGCCACGGCCGAGGTGACGCCGGCCTCGGTCGACAACATGCGGCTGATCCAGGCCAAGCGGACCGATGTCGCCATGACCCTGGCCGACACGGCTTCCGATGCGTTCAGGGGTGAGGAGGCGTTCCGCGGCAGTCCGATCCCGATCCGCACCCTGGTGCCGCTGTACAACAACTTCAACCACCTGATCACCATGGAAGGCACCGGGATTGCGACGATGTCCGACCTGCGCGGCAAGCGCGTCTCGGTCGGCCCACCCGGGAGCGGGACCGAGGTTACCGCCGTGCGTATCCTGGAGGCCGCCGGCCTGCATCCCGACCGCGACATCCGGCGTGAGCGCCTCGGCCCGGCTCCCTCGGCCGACGCCATGAAAGACCGGAAGATCGATGCGTTCTTCTGGAGCGGCGGCCTGCCGACCGCCTCGGTCCTCGACCTGGCGGTCTCGCCGGGCGTGCGGATCCGGCTCATTCCGATGGATGCCTTGGTACCGGTCCTCCAGCGGAAGTACGGCAACCTCTACTTCCGGAGTGTGATCCAGAAGGAATTCTACCCAGGCATGCCCACCGACGCGCCGACAATCGGAGTGGCCAACCTGCTCGTCGTCCATCAGGACTTCGACGCGGAGCTGGCCTATCAGATCACCAAACTCGTGTTCGAGCGGCGCCCCGATCTGGCGCAGGTGCACAAGGAGGCGGCAAACATCACCTTGATCGGAGCCGCGGCGAAGTCACCCGTCCCCTACCACCCCGGGGCGATCCGCTACTACAGGGAGCGCAACGTCGAGGGGTTCTAGAAGGCTGGTCTTTTGGATCGCGGCTGCGGTCGCGATTGCGGCCGCGGCCGCCGTGCTGCTCGCGCCGTTTACCGTCCTCGACATCACGCACGACGGGACCGGCCGGCTTCTGTGGCGCGTGCCCGTCCGCGAGCGATTCCGGGTCGACCTCGACTACACGAACTCCCTCTTCTACGCTCCGGCAACCGATCGGTTTGTCGTCGAAGACTTGAGGCTGAGGCTCGTAGAGATCAGCAGTACCAGGGAGGCCGTCCTGCTGCACGCCGGTCTGGAGGGGCCCTTTGAGAAGCGCGCCGGGCGCTTCGTGGCGAAGAGGCCCGGACCCGTGCTCGCCGAACTCACCATTCGCATCGGCCAGATCGGGAAGCAGCGCCTGGTGGTCGGCGGACGGCGGATACCGATCTGGCAGGTCGGGGTGGGCGAGGCGGTGCGCCTGAGGCTCTCACGCGTCCCCCGGGTGCTCGCCCTGATCGGGGGACTCCGGGCGCCCTAGGTGCATGTCTGAGAAACACTCTCCGGCGATAGGATCGGGGCCCCCAAAATCCGTTCTGTGGATTTTGGGGTGATCTAGGAGGGCTCGAATGGAGCCGCGCGACGAAGCCGTCCTGCCCAAATCCGAAGAAGAACTCAAGGAAATCGTCGAGGAGTACGAAGGCAAGACCCGCAAACTGGCGGGCCGCTGGGGTCTGATCGTGACGGCGCTGGCCGTCATCATGTCTTTCTACCACCTCTATGCGGCCAACATCACCATCATCCAGCAGATCCACCTGACGTGGCACCTGATGTTCGTCCTGGTGCTGAGTTTTCTGCTCTACCCCGCCACGAAGCGCTCGCTACAGGGCACTGCGCCGGCCCTGTGGGACCTGCTCCTGGCAGCGCTCAGCATCGCGGCCCTGGGCTACATTCTGGTGACATTCGAGAAGTTCATCTACCGGTCGTACATCCCCAACCCGCTCGACCTGACCTTCGGCATCATTACGATCCTCCTGATCCTGGAGGCGACGCGCCGGACTGTGGGGAACGCGCTGCTGCTGCTGGTCGTCGCCTTCCTGGCTTACGCCTTCGTGGGGCCGTGGCTGCCCGAACCCTGGACGCACCGGGGGTACGATCTCGTCCGGGTCGTCGGGCAACTGTACATCACGCTCGAGGGCATCTTCGGCGTCCCGCTTCAGGTTTCGGCGACCTTCATCATTCTCTTTACCATCTACGGTGCGATGCTCGACGCTTCTGGAGCGGGCCGGTTCTTCGTGGACCTGGCTCTGGCGCTGACCCGGGGGCGGCGGACCGCGCCGGGACAGGCCACGACCGTCGCGTCGTTCCTGCTCGGCGGCCCCTCGGGCAGCGGCGTCGCGACCACGGTCACCGTCGGCGCGATCACCTATCCAATGCTGAAGCGCGCAGGGTACGACAAAGAGTCGGCCGGGGGGCTGCTGTCGGCAGGCGGGATCGGCGCGGTGATCTCCCCGCCGATTTTGGGCGCGGCGGCCTTCATCATCGCCGAGTTCCTGAAGGTCTCGTACCTCAAGGTCGTGGCGATGGCGATGGTCCCGACGGTGCTGTACTACTTCTCGATCATGCTGATGATCGAGTTCGACGCCCACCGGATGGCGCTCCGGCAGGTCGAGATCAGGGCCGGCAACACCCTGCAGCTCGTCGGGCGCTACTGGTACCTGCTATCGTCACTCGTCCTCATCCCGGTCTTCATGATCATCGGCTTCACGGCGATCAAAGCCGTCTTCTGGGCGACGGTCATCGCCGCGGCTACGAGCCTGCTGCGGCGGGACACGGCGCTGGTCACGTTCCGCCGCTCCGGCGAGCGTCGGGGAAGTCGCGTAGATCCGTCGGGCCTGATCGGCGCCATGGATAACGGGAGCCGCCAGGTGCTCAACGTGGCCGTGACCACGGCGGCGGCGGGTATCGTCGTCGGGGTCGTCAACCTGACCGGCCTGGGATTGAAGGTCGCGGACGTCATCATCACCTATGCCGGCGGGCAGTTGCTGCCCACGCTGATCCTGGCGGCCGTTGCCTTGTGGATCCTCGGGCTCGCCCTGCCCATCACCGCAACCTACATCGTTGCCGCCGTCATTGTGGCGCCGGCGATCACGAAACTGGGCGTCTCGGAGCTGGCGGCGCACATGTTCATCTTCTATTACTCGATCCTCTCAGAGGTCTCGCCGCCGGTCGGCCTCTCGCCTCTGGCCGCCGCGGCGCTGACCGGCGGGCGGCCGTTCCGCACCATGCTCATGGCCTGGAAGTACACGCTACCGGCCTTCGTCGTGCCCTTCATGTTCACGATCCACCCGGACGGCCTGGGCCTGCTGCTGCAGGCGCCCTGGCAGACCACCGCGTACGTAACCGTGACGGCGGTCTTTGGCCTGAGCGCGCTGGCCGCGGCAGTAACCGGCTGGTTTCTGCGGCGGGCCACCATACTCGAACGCTCGGTGCTGGCCGCCGCGGGGCTGGTATTGATCTATCCGTCAGGGCTGCAGGACCTGATCGCGATCGCGGCCGTGCTCGGGGTCGCAGCGATCCAGTGGTTCACGCGCCAGGAGGTCGGGGTGGCAAAGGGATGAGTCCGGAATCTGAGCCCCGCAGCGAGGCGG
>JBOGSE010000245.1:0-2829 GCA_050694895.1 bacterium
GTCGTCCCGTCTGGCCCTACACGGCGGACTTTGAGCCCGTCCCCGTTGTAGGTGTACGTTGCCACCCCGCCCGGCCCGGTGGCCTGGGTCATCCGGTTGAAGGCGTCCCAGGTGAAGGTCTGGCCGGCGGAGGTGCTCGTTAGGTTCCCGTTGGAATCGTACGCGTAGGTGGTGGCATCAGCGCTCGTGAGGCGGTTGTTGGCGTCGTACGAGTAGTTGGTGACGCCGGCGGGCGCGATCTGCTGGATGCGATTGCCCACGGCGTCGTAGAACCACGACCAGGCGCCGTAGCCGTCCTGATAGGCGGCGCTGGTCAAGCGGTTCAGGGCATCATAGGCAAACGTCGTCGTGCCGGTCATGTCAGTTTGGGTCAGGCGGTTCCCGTTCGGATCGTAGGTGTACCAGACCGAATGGAACCCATCCCCGCCCCGCACGTGACGGACGTACTGCAGCCAGTTGTTCGCCAGGTACTGGTATTCCGTGGACGTCCCGTTGGGATGCGTCATCTGGGTCCGGTTGCCAGCGCCGTCGTAGGCGAAGGTCCAGGCGAGGGTTCCCGCCAGGGTTTGCGCGGTCAGGCGGTTGGCGGCGTCGTAGGCATAGGTCATCGTCTGGGCGTCCGGGTTGGTTGTGCTGGTGCGATTGCCGGTCCGGTCGTAGGTCACCTGGACGCTGCGGCCATTGGGGTAAATGGTACGTATCAAGCGGTCGAGGTTGTCGTAGGTGTAATTCGTCGCGCCGGTGGCGTCCTGCAGCGCCACACGGTTCCCATTGGGGTCATACGTATACGAGATCGTCTGGCCGCCGGCGAACACCTGGGTCAGCCGGTTGGCCTGATCGTAGCTGTAGGTGTGGGTAATCCCCCGGCGGTTAAACATCTGGATGCGGTTGCCGGCGGGATCGTACTGATAGATCGTGTCCCGCCCCAGGGCATCGATGACCTGCGCCAGGCGGTTGGCGACATCATAGGCAAAGGTCGTGGCGTTGCCGCGGGCGTTGGTGATGCGGGTGAGGTTCGAGACGGCATCGTACGCATAGTTCGTCGAGCCACCCAGCGGATCGGTGATGGTCACCAGGCGGTCGCGGCTGTCGTAGGCAAACCATGTAGAGAAGGTTCTGGCGTCGATGATGCGGGTGCGGTTCCCATTGGCATCGTACTCGTAGCGCACAACGTTGTTGGAGGGGTCGGTGATATCGGTGACCAGGCGTCGGGTGTTGAACCCGATAAACCACGTGCGGTTGTTGCCGTCGGTCCGCGCGTACTGGTTCTCGTTGGGCGTGTAAAAAAATGTGGTCGGGCCCCCAGCGGGCGGAAGAATGCGCTGCAGCAGGCGGCTGGCTGTGTACTCGAAGGTCGTCGTGTAGCCGCGGGGATCGATCATCCAGGCGATCCCGCCCCAGGGCGTATAGCCATACTGAGTTAACGACTCATCCGCCGTGCCCACCGCCCGGCGCACCGACGTCACGTTGTGCTGCGCGTTGTACGTGTAGTCGGTCCGGATGCCCCGGGGGTTGGTTGTGCTCAGCAGGTTGTCGTTCGCATCCCAGGCGTAGGTCGCGGTCAAGTTTAGGGTGCCCGCGGCCTGGACGACCTGTGTGATCTTGTTGCGCGCGTTGTACGCGTACGTTGTCCGGTTGCTCCGAGGGTCGGTCACCTGGATGACGTTGTGCCGGCTATCGTAGCCGAAGGCCGTGACCTGGCCCTGGGGATTGGTGACGCGGTCGACGTTGCCAAAGAAATTCTCATCCGCGCCGGTGTAGAAATCGTAGGTCGTGTTCAGTCCCCGGGCATTAGTGACGACCGTCCGCGCGACGCGCTGGGTGCCCGGTACGAGGGTGTATAGGTAGGACGTGAAGGTTCCGTCGGCCCGTGTGACCCGGGTGACGCGGGCCTGGCCGTCCACCATGTTCCAATTGATCCACGTCGTCCAGCCCCGGGAGTTCGTCACCTGCTCCAGGCGGCTGGAAGCGTCATACGTGTACCAGGTACTCTGTGCCGCAGGGTTGTCGACGCGCGCGATGAGGCCGGCGCCGTTGTAGACATACGTCGCGATCTGGCCGTACGGATCGGTTGCGGTGCGCACGCGGTAGTGCCAGCGCCATTCCAGACAGCCTGCATCACCCTCCCACACGCACTCCTGGCGGCTCTGCTCGTAAGCGTAGGACACGGTGCGCCCGACCGGGTCCCGCACTTGCGCCACGTACGTCCAGATCTGCTGGGGCAATGCCGTGGGCGTGAACGTCACGACATTGCCGTTGGCGTCGCGGACCTCCTGGACCAGCCCACCGAGGTACCGGCGGCTGCCGCCCTTGGGAAGGTACACGATGGGAGTCCCGTCTTCGGTGCACTCCGGAGCAACCAACGGCCGCACTTGTGTGCGCTGTGTGCGCGTGGTGGGTCGCACCCGTGGCGTCGGGTGCGGACCGGGCTGCGGCCGAATAATGCGGCGGCGTCCCGGGCGGGTCGGCTGCGCCTGGCGCTGAGGCTGCGTCCCACGGACCGCCCCTCCGCCTGGAGGGCCTTCCGGTGTCCCGGGCACGCAGGTGAAGTGAATTTCCATGGTGGCTGCGGTGCCGATCGTCGTGGTGTAGACGTCCCAACGGTCCGCCTGGTCGGCGCTCCAGCGGGTGTAGGAATACGTGAACCTGGACCGGTTCCCGTCAGGTTCCCGCAGTCCGACGCCAGCGGTGGCCGTGCCGGTCAGGTCCATGTGCTCGTTAAACTGCCAGCCGCCCGACGACGAGGACGAATAGGACGGCGTGTTCGTGAAGGACCGCACAAGGAGTGGCGTTCGGCCCGGTCCCCAGATGTCCACCACCCGCACGGTC
>JBOGSE010000246.1:0-1913 GCA_050694895.1 bacterium
GCGGTAGAAGGAGCGATTGGCGCTTTCGACGCGCAGTTCTTCATCGAGCACGAGCAACGGCTCGCGCACGGTCTCGACTATGTTCTCGGCGTAATCGCGTGCGGCGGCGACGGCTTGCTCGGCCCACTTCTGCGCGTCGATATCCACCAGCACCAGCACCGCGCCGTCCACCTTCTTGTCGAGGGTCATGTAGGGGCGCACACGCAGCGAATACCAACGGCCGCCCTTGTCGCGCACCTCGTGTTCCTGCTCGCGCACGGAGTCGATGACTTCGGCGCTGAGGTCCTCCAGGTCGGACGGGGATCCCGCGCCGTCAGCGAAAACGAGGTTGTGCCGGATGTGGCTGATCGGCCGCCCCACGTCGGTCGCCAGAAGATCGAACTGTTTTTCCGCCTGCGGGGTGAAGCGGCGGATGCAGAGGTCGCGTCCGACCACCACGACGGCGAGCTTGGTCGAAGTCTGGAGATTGACCAAATCGCTGTTGAGACGGTTCAGCTCGGCGTTGCGATTGGCCATTTCCTCATTGACGGTGGTCAGCTCTTCGTTGGCCGACTCCAGCTCTTCCTTGGACGTTTCCAGCTCTTCGTTGATGCTCTGCAACTCTTCGTTGGCGGACTGGACTTCTTCGCTGGACGCCTGGAGCTCCTCGTTGGCCGCTTCGTACTGTTCCTGGGTGGATTGAAGATAGTCGCGCATCTCGGAGCTCTCGCGCTCCAGGTCGGCGACACGGCGGGACTCTTTACGGGTAGGCTGCGGTGTCGGCAGCGGCGCACCGTCGGCTGCGTCCCCTACCTGTCCTGCTTCCTCGAACACGATCAAAAAGCAGCGCTCCTGCAAATTCTTCAGCGGAATGACTTCCAGATTCACCGTCTTGCCATTCTGTTCGACCCGCACGTTTTCCCTGCGCACCGTCTTGTTTTCCTTCTTCGCTTGGTTGATCGCAGCGCGCAGCGGCAGCATCAAACCTGGCCGCGCCATCTTCAGGACCTCGAAGCTCGCCTTGCCGGCGGGCGGCTCGAGATACGCGCCGGTCGACCCGCGGAACTGTACGATTTTCAGCTCGGCATCGATGAGCACGCCGGGAGGAGCGAATCGATTGACGGTGATGCGGTCGGCCTCGCGCTGGGCGTCGAGCTCGGCGCGGAAACCTACCGGCGCCTCTCCCGGCCCCATCGCAAGAGGAACGAGTGGCCTCTGATCGGGTGCGGGCTCATCGCCGCGCTTACCCGGCAGATGCAACGCTGGAGTCGTCGCCGCTTTCCTGGAATAGATCTTATGCTTTTTGTCCACCGGCTCGAACAGATCGGTGAAGCCGCCGATGGATTCCGAGGCGCCCAGAAGTAACAATCCCCCGGCAAAGCCGGGGGCTTTCGTTCGTGAGCCGCTCAAAGCGGCTATAAGGGGTCGCTAACGCGGCCCCAATGTTCTTTGGCCACCTGAAGGTGGCGATTCAGCGCCAGAGGTTCAGGTGCTCAAGGCGTTGATCCTCTCGCTCCTGGTTGCGGATGTACTCTCGAATCAGCCCCTCATCACGACCCACCGTCGAGACGAAGTAGCCCCGCGCCCAGAAGTGCTGCCCAACAAAATTGCGCTTCCGCTCGCTGTACACCCGAGCCATGTGGATCGCGCTCTTCCCCTTGATGTACCCAATCACTTGCGACACCGCGTACTTCGGCGGAATCGAGATCAGCATGTGCACATGATCGGGCATCAGATGCCCCTCCTCAATCCGACTCTCCTTCTGCTCCGCCAACCTTCGGAACACCTCCCCTAAATGGCGCCGCAGCTCCTCATACAGCGTCCGACGACGACACTTCGGGATGAACACCACGTGATATTTACACTCCCACCTCGAGTGGCTTAGGCTTTGATACTCATCCATCGGGATCCTCCACAGTCGTGTGCTTGGCGGC
>JBOGSE010000247.1:0-1078 GCA_050694895.1 bacterium
CGCGCCACGAAATCGATCGCCCGGAACTCGCTCATCAGGCTTGAATTGAAGGTGATCTCGTTGACGCGATCCATGATCTCCGGCGCCGTGGTGGGTGTATCCTCGCGCTCGAGTGGATTAATTTGGACGATGACGACATCGGGATGGCGACACCGATAGAAAAACGGAAAGAGCACGGGATTCCCCATGTAACCTCCGTCCCAATAGGCCTCGCCGTCGATCTCGACAGCCTGGAAGAGCAAGGGTAAACAGGCCGAAGCCATGAGGGCGTCGATGGACAGCTCCGCATGCTTGAATACCTTGACCTTGCCGGTACGCACGCTGGTCGCGGAGATGAAGAGCTTGATACAGTCACAGCGGCGCAGGCGCTCGAAGTTTACCTGCCGCAGCACCAGATCCCGCAGGGGATTGAGATTCAGCGGATTCGTCTGATAGGGCGAGGCGAGGCGGCTCAGTTGGTCTAAGAAGAGATAACTCGGCGAGAAATCCAGGTTCCAATTTCCGGTCATCATGTCCCAGACCGAGCGTTTGAGCGGGCTCCCGAGAGCCGCCCGGCTGACGGCGGACCAGAATTCTTCCAAGGCCCGCCGTCCACCTTCGCACCCGCCCTCCATCATACCGTCCGCGAGGACCGCGGCGTTCATCGCGCCGGCGCTGGTACCGCTGATGGCCTCGATCTCGATGCGCTCATCTTCGAGGAGTGTATCGAGCACGCCCCAGGTGAAGGCGCCGTGCGCTCCTCCGCCCTGGAGCGCGAGATTGATGGGTTTTGGCTGCACTGGGGTACTCACCGCGCCGCTTGTCCCAGGATCGCTAATGCGCGGTCCAGCCGCCGTCGACCGGAAGCGCCGCACCCGTGATCTGGGCCGCGGCATCGCTCGCGAGGAAGACTGACAATGCACCCAGGTCCTCCGGCTTGACGAATCGCTTGGTGGCTTGGGCCGCTAGCAGCACGTCTCGAATCACCGCCTCACGCTCAATGCCGCGCGCCTTGGCGGTGTCGTCGATCTGGCCCTCGACCAGCGGCGTGAACACATAACCGGGACAGATCGCGTTACAGGTGATCCCGTGCTCCGCG
>JBOGSE010000248.1:0-1345 GCA_050694895.1 bacterium
TCGCGCAGCTTCGCCCGGGCCAGGTCCAGGTTGCGCTCGGGGATGCGGCCGTTGGGCCCGGCGTCCGAGGCCAGCATCCCGGTCGGGAAGGGCCCGTTGGCCACCGTCGCCGTGTCGCCAAAGACCACCCGGACGAGGGTCCGGCGGTCGATGGTGGCATTCAGGGCCTGGCGCAGCGCCCGGTTGTTGAACGGCGGTCCCTGCACCATCAGCCAGATGCCCTGCCAGCCCAGGCCATCGCGTTCCATCATCTTGACCCGGTTGTCCCGCCTGAGCTCGGGGACGTCGGTGGGCTCCACCGCGTCGATGATGTCAAGCTCTCCGGCCCGGAGATTTGCGAGGCGCGCCTGACCGTCGATAAACGTCCGATAGATGATGCGATCCACGAGCCCCCCGGTCCGGTCCCAGTGCCGGTCGAACCGCTCAAGGACGACGCGCTCCTGGGGCCGCTTCTCCACGAATTTGTAAGGCCCCGCGCCGACCGGCTCGCGGGCGAAATCGCGGCCCAGCCGCCGCGCCGCGGTCGGCGAGACCATCATGCCCGCACGGTCGCTCAGAATGGCCAGGAACGGGCTGAACGCGCCCTCCAGGTCAACTTGCACCGTGAGGGGATCGACGACCGTCACCCGCTCGACCAGGATGATCTCGAAGCGCCGCGGCGAGGCAAACGCGCGGTCGAGCATGCGCTCGAAGCTGTACTTCACCGCCTCGGCGTTGAACGGCGTCCCGTCGTGGAAGACGACGTTGGGCCGGAGTTTGAAGGTGTAGGTCTTGCCGTTGTTGGCGATCGTCCACGACGTCGCGAGCATCGGGACGATGTGGAAGCTTTCATCGATGTCCACGAGCTTGTCGAAGAGATTCTGGAAGACCTGGCGGTCAACCGCGGCCGTCGACTGATGCGGGTCCATGTTCGGCGGATCGGCGTTGAGCCCGACCCGCATGACCCCGCCGCGCCGCTGCGCCTGGGCCGGCGCCAGGCTCCCGAGCAGGACAACCACCAGGGCGATCGCCAGGACTATACGCTTCACCTGGAGCACCTCCTCAACGTGACCAACTGTCCTTCACGAGCCGCTCGGCCCTCTCCTCCTCCCAGGGCTTCAAAAGGACCATGGGGCCACGCGGCGAAGGCGGGCGCCATCGGGTGTCCGTCCCGATCACGATTCGCCGGAGGTGGAATCAATGAAAGCTGAAGGCCTGGCCTTTCTGCTCTGTGTCGTTCTGGCTCTGGGCATGATCGCCTCAGCCGTTCCTGCGCACGCCGTGGGCGCGCCGATGATGAAAACCAAAGAATTCACCCTTCTGAATGTCGAGCTCGAGGGGTCCAAGATCTGGCTGCCGGGGACGC
>JBOGSE010000249.1:0-1169 GCA_050694895.1 bacterium
ACAAGAATCAGCAGCGCGTGCGGAAACGTATAGAAGGCCTCCGCAATGACGATGCCCAGCGCGCCGTAGATGGAATGGCCAAACAGGAGTGCTCGCAACAGGCCCTGGTTGCCGAACAGATAGATGAGGGCAATCCCCGGTAGCAGCGATGGCGCCAGGATGGGGATCAGCGCGAGCGTGCTGAACAGCCCCTTGGCTCTCATAGGACTGCGGGTGAGCGCGTAGGCGTAGACAAACGCGGCAGGGACGGTCACCGCCGAGGCGATGGCCGCGACAACGATGCTGTTCAAGAACGACGAAAAGAGCGCCGGGTTGGAGAAGTACGTTATGTAGTTGGCCAGGCCAACGAACACGCCGTCACGGTTCTGGAAACTCTTCGACAGCAGCGTATACAGCGGCATGGCGACGGTGACCAGCAGCCAGACCGCGATCGCCACGACCGCCGCGCGCGCGATCCACTCGTCGCGGGCCAGTTTTCGTGTGACCGGGGCGACGGCGACCGCGGTGGCCACGGCTCAGTCCCTCACAAAGATGCGGATGCGGTCGGCCGGGAGTGACGCGGTAATGGTTCTGCCGGGGGTCAAGTCCAACTCGCGCTGCAGGGTGATGGGGATGTCCGCGCGCACCTCCGCCGCATCGCCTGCTGATGGTCGCAGGGTGGCGCGGTAAAACGAACCGAGGAAGTCAAGCGCGGTGATCTCCACGGGCATGGCGTTCACGGCACCAGCGGAAGTGTCGCGCACGTCCAGGTCCTCGGGCCGGAAACAGATCCGCACCGCAGCTTGATCCGGGAGCCCATCGGCAAGAACGCACTGCAGTTCCGCACCGGCGACGCGCACCCTCCCCGGCGCCACGAGCACGCCGTCGAGAAAGTTCATCTCCCCGACGAAATCGGCCACAAACGGCGTGAGCGGCGTGCGGTAGACCTCCATCGGGGTGCCGATCTGCTCGATCTCACCCTGGTTCATCACCACGATCCGGTCGGCCATGGTCAGCGCTTCTTCCTGGTCATGCGTGACCAGCATCGTGGTGACGCGGAGACGGCGCTGCAGGCTCCGTACCTCATGGCGCAGGCGAACTCGCAGGCGCGCATCCAACGCGGAGAGCGGTTCGTCCAAGAGCAGCAGGCTCGGGGATGGGGCGAGCGCGCGCGCCAGCGCCACCCGCTG
>JBOGSE010000250.1:0-2828 GCA_050694895.1 bacterium
ATGAGGAATCGGTGCGTGGACCTCTGGAGGTCTCGTGCGACCCGCGCCCGTTCTTGATCCTCTGAGCGGCCAAACGATGTGGAGATGAGCCGCGCCAGGACGTCGATATCCCGGGCATCGGCCCACCGCAGGATCGGCTGGGCGGCGGCCTGCGGGCGCGGTACGCTTCGAGGATCCAGTCTCATCCTGTATTCCGAGAACCGGTACTGCCCTCCAACCGCTGTGACGAAGGCCCTCCCCGAGCGTGACGTGTCTTCGCACACCAGGAGGAAGCTGGCGAGGCCCCGCCGCTTGAGATCTTTACACACGATCTGGAGAAGACCGCGACCGATCCCTCTGCGGCGGTGGTCGGGGTGGACCACCAGGCACACTTCGACCTCTCGATTGCCCTGGAGACTCGCGGCGCCTACCAGGTGCTCGCCCTCGTATGACAAAAAGTGTTTCGGGAGATTGATCGGGTCATGCCCGGCTTCCAGATTGAACGACAGATCGAGCTTCTCGTGCCGGTTGCACCGGTCGATGAGCCGCTTGACCTCGAGCAGGTCTTCTTTTGTAAGGCCCTGTTTCGTGCGCACGCGGTTGCTGCTATACGGCCGTCCAGCCACCGTCGACGACCAGGACCGCGCCGGTCATGAACGACGATTCATCGGAGGCGAGAAACAAGGCGGCGCTGGCGATCTCGCCCGCCTCGCCGAATCGTGCCATGGGCGTGAGGTCGATAAACCGCTGCCGCTTGGCCGGATCGTCGTAGAAGTCGGCCATCATCGCGGTGCGGACCTGGCCGGGGCAGATGCAGTTCACCCGGACGTTCTTGGGCGCGTATTCCACCGCGAGGTTGCGCGTGAGGCCGAGCAGCGCGGACTTCGACGTGACATACGCGTGATTGTACGCGCGATGCGCGACCAGCGAGCCGATGGAGCCGGTGATGATGACCGACCCGCCACCGGCCCTGACGATCGCGGGAATGGCGGACCGGCAGCCCAGGAACACGCCGGTAAGATTGACGGCGAGGATCCGGTGCCAGGTCTCGAGGGCGATCTGCTCGAGCCCGACATCGCCCCCGGGCCCGCGGCTGACCATTCCGGCGTTGGCGTAGAAGATATGCACGCCGCCCCAACGCTCGAGGGCGGCGGCCACCATCCGTTCATTCGCGTCGGGGACCGCGACATCGCACTCGACCGCGATCGCGTTGCCGCCGGCGCCCCGGACCATCGCCGCGGTTTCCTCGGCGTCGGCCTTCTTGAGATCGGCGGCCACGACCCTGGCGCCTTCCCTGCCGAAGAGCACCGCGGCCTCGCGGCCCATCCCCGCGCCGGCACCGGTGATGATGGCGACCTTGTCGGCCAGACGCATCCTCTCAGCGGTCTTTCTGCACTCGAGGTCCAGGCGGCAGGCTGACGTCCACGACGCCTTCGGGTCGCTCGCGCGGGCCATACGGCTCTTCCAGGAACCTCGTGAACGTTTCCATCGTCTGCCAGGTCAGGCTCTCGAGGGCCAGCGCGTCGAGGTGGATCACGTACCCAAGGCGCGGCGAGGCGATTTCCAGGCGTTCACCGTTGCGCGTCCAGACTTTACGAACCCGCACCGTGGCGAACTCGTTGACGACCTCGATCGCCTGATCCGCTGTTGCCCGCGCGGACTCGCTCATCTTCCACCTCACACGAAGATCCCGAGATTCCTCACGCCCAACATCGCCTGGTCTACCACAAACTCGCGCCGGGCCAGCTTCCACGCTCCGTCCGTGCGCCGCAGCAGGTCGTGCCGCTCGCCAGAGATCATCTCGTAGCTGGCCACATCCCCCCGATTGCGGTAGATGAGCACGTAACTGCGCACCTGGAGGACATCGGGTGTGGGCGCCTGCGCGATCCGCACGTTGGAGACGAAGTGCCGCGTTCGTGACGGCGGGTCTTCGGCCCACGCGAAGTCTGTCCTGAGGCGCCGCACGCGGAGCTCCAGGGTCGAGCGGTCATCCCAAAAAAACTTCATGTCCTCGGAGCGGTCGGGCGCATCCCCGCGTTCCCGCGTCAGGCGCACGGGCATCTGATATTGTATGTCGTCGGTCATCATGGCCAGCCAGTCCTCGAACCGGCCCGCATCCAGGCACTCCGCTTCTCGATAGAGAAAATCGAGGACCTCTTCGCGCAGTTGGGATGAGACCGGCATCACGGGACCTCCTACACGGCTCCCTGCAGCAAGTCGAGCCACCGCCGGTAGAATTGCCGCGCATTGGCCTCGTTGTATTTCCCTTCGTACACATCGCCCGGGCCGGCGAACCCGCGCATCGGCCGGCTCCCCTTGCCCATCTCGTAGAGGAACGAAAGCTTGCGGGCGATCGCGCTGCGGCTGTTGATGGTGATGTTGGTAAAGTTCTCGGTGTCGTCCTGCGAGAAGATGCCCGAGAGGCCGAAGGTCAGGATGTAGGCCTGGCGCGAGGCGTCCTTCCATGCTTGCGGCGCGTCGCGCTCCACCAGGAACCAGGTGAGCTCTTCGATGCGATCGACCCCCAGCGGCCGCCACAAGAACAGCTCGGTGTGCGAGATCAGCTGGTCTTTGAGCGTCACCGCTGAGATGAGAAACGACAGGTTTGGAAAGACCGTGCCGGGCATGTTGGCCAGCTGCTTGAGCAGCGAGAACTGCTCGGGCCGCAGGCAACGCTCAAACGTCGGCATCAGCTCCTTTGAGAAGATGAACCGCGCTGCCGGCGCGCCCAGCATCACGCCGTGGCCGTTGCCGGCGGAGACATGGTAGCCGTCCTTCGCCCACTTCGCCGACGGCGTCAGGCCGATCTCGGCGATCGACGCGTGGGTGTGCAGCGTGTGGTAGGCGTC
>JBOGSE010000251.1:0-3126 GCA_050694895.1 bacterium
CGTTCCGGCATCCGGCCGGATCAGCCCCCCGATCATCGCCAGGACCGTCGACTTCCCGCATCCGCTTGGTCCGAGGATGGTGAGGAACTCCTGCTCGTACACACCAAACGAGATGTCCTCGACCGCGCGCACAGGCCCTGTGGCCGTCTGGTACGTCTTGGCCACATCGCGGACGACGATGTGCTCGCGAACGGGTTCTGCCGGTCGCACGTTTCGTGACACGGGTGTGAAGTTGATGCCCGTCATTCGCGGCGTCACAGTACACTCCTGGTGGCAGGGCTCGCAAGCGTGCCGTGGAAAGGTGGCCCCCTGGGACGGTGATGGCATTGAACGGCAAAGTCATGGGGCTGGCCGACGCGATCTCGCGATTCGTTCCCGACGGCGCCGCGGTGGTCATGGGGACGTGCCTGGAGTCGATGATTCCCTTTGCCGCGGGCCACGAGCTGATCCGGCAACGCCGCCGCGATCTCACGCTCGTCGGGCCCATCTCCGACATGCTGTTCGATCAGTTGATCGGCGCGGGGTGCGTCGCGCGCATCCAGGCCGCCTGGGTCGGCAACGTGAGCGCCGGGTTGGGCCATGCCTACCGCCGCGCGGCCGAGCAGGGCATTCCACGGCCCATCACTGTTGAGGACTATACGAACTACACGATCTCTCTGGCCTTACTTGCGGGCGCCCACGGCATTCCGTTTGTTCCGTGCCGGTCAGGGCCGGGAAGCGACATCACCAGAGACCATCCCGGCTTCGCGGAGGGCACCTCGCCATTTGAGCATGAGAAAGTCTTGCTCGTGCGCGCGCTGCGTCCAGATGTGACGATCGTGGCGGTGCAGCGGGCCGATGCTGAAGGCAACGCCCACCTGTGGGGCAACCTGGGCATCACCGAGGAGGCCGGTCTGGCCGCGGACGGCATCATCCTGCTCGCCGAGGAGATCGTCGAGCGCGAGGTGATTTTGAGCGATCCCAACCGCGTGCTATTCCCGGCATTCCTCGTCCGCGCGGTCGTACACTGCCCCGGTGCCTGCCATCCAAGCCCGGTGCAGGGCTACTATCGCCGCGACCATGAGTTCTACGCGGAATATCACCAGCAGACACGGACGGTCGAAGGGATGAACGTGTGGCTGGATCGGTGGGTGTACGGCCTGCACGATCAGGCGGCCTATCTTGCGCAGCTCGGGCGCGAACGATGGGGGATCTTGCGGCGGATGCGCCCCGCACCCGCGGCGGCCGTGGACTATGCCTGGTGACATTGCTCTGGGTGAGGTCATGGTCATCGCGGCTGCGCGCGAGATCCGCGACGGCGATGTCGTGTTCGTCGGCATGCGCTTACCCCTCATCGCCTTTCGTCTGGCCAAACTGACCCACGCGCCGCAAGCGTTTGGCGTCTTCGAGAACGGGCTCGTGCGTGGGACCCCGAGCGAGGAGTTTCTCTACACGATGTCCGATACGCCGAACGTCGTCGGCGCGCACATGTGCACGCGCCTGCCCCTGGCAATGTCACTGCTGGGCCGTGGTCGCGTCGACGTCGGATTCATCGGTGGCGCCGAAGTCGACCGGTTCGGCAACGTCAACTCGTCATACATCGGCCCCCGGGATCGGCCGCGCGTCAAGCTCCCCGGGAGTGGCGGGGGCTGCGATATCGCCTCGCTCGCGCGGCGGCTGCTGGTGATCATGTCCCACGAACGCCACCGTCTGCGCCCGGCCGTCGACTACGTCACCTCCCCCGGGCATCTCGCGGGCGGCGGTAGCCGCCGGTCAGCGGGTCTGGCCGGGGGAGGACCGGCGGCGTTGATTACGACGCTGGGGGTGTTCGACTTCGACCCGCACACGCGTGAAGCGGTACTGCGATCCCATCATCCAGGGGCGACGGTGGATCAGATACGGGAGCAGACCGGGTGGCCGCTGCGTGTCGCCTCCGACGTTCACACGACGCCTCCGCCGAGTGCCCGCGAGTTGCAGTTGATCCGCAGCCTCGACCCGCAGGGATTCTGGACGCGGGCCGCCGCGGGGTAGGCAATCGGGTCGACCGCAGCAGGTATAACGTCGCCCTCACGAGGCGTTGATTCACGGGGTCTGCGGTAAGACCGAACAACTCGAGTGTCGTGGCCCCGAGAAGGGGTTCAGCCCCATCTTCGCCGACGATGCATAGGATGTGGCGCGTATGACCGTCAAGCCTGGCCACGACCGTGGCCAGCTCCCTCACCACTTTGCGGCCGTCAGCAAGCGCGAACTCGGCCCGATCGTGGGGCGTCACACCGATTTCGGCAAGCAGCGCACGCGGGAAGAGGCTGTACGTCGCGCCGGTATCGACGAGCGCGTCGACGGGTAGGAACGGTCCCGCCTCCGTCGCAGCGACTTCCACGAGGTGCCTGAATGTCCCCATCGCTGTCACGCCTCCATGCTACCGCTACCGAGGTCCATCCACTATATCGGCGAAGCACACAAAAGTGTACGGGACGAGAACACTCGGAGGGCGGCATGTCTTTACATTTCGAAGATCTGGCCGTTGGCATGCGGTTCGACACCCCCGGGCGGACCATCACGGAGGCCGACCTGGTGAACTTTGCCGGCGTCTCCGGCGACTACAATCCTCTCCACACCGATGAGGAGTTTGCCCGAACCACGATGTTCGGCCGCCGCGTCGCGCACGGAAGCCTGGTGCTCTCGCTGACCGCCGGGCTGCGGCAGCGCACCGGCGTGTTTGAGGGGACGCTGCTCGCGCTGTTGGAAATCCGCTCATGGCGGTTTCTCAAGCCCGTGTTCATCGGGGACACGGTGCGCGTCACGACGACCATCCAGGATGTGCGTGAGACATCGAACAGCCAGCGCGGGGTGATCGTGCAGCGTATCGATGTGGTCAACCAGCGCGGCGAGACCGTGCAGCAGGGCGAGCTCGTGAGTCTGATCCGCCGAAGGCAAGGGTCCGGAACTCGGTCCAGACCGGGTCGTATCAAGGAAAATAACGGCGATGAAGAAAACACTTGACTGCACGAATAGTCGGCCGCACGCTACTGTGCATAGGCTGCTTCGGCTCGTTCCCCTACTGCTCGTCATGGCCTTCGTTGCGGCACCTATGGCCTCCGCGTTTGCCGCAGATGTTGCCGCGCAAAGGGGCATCCCGCGGCGCGC
>JBOGSE010000252.1:0-5332 GCA_050694895.1 bacterium
GCCGTGCCCGGTCGTCGTCGCACCCCCGGGGTGGGACGGAGCACCTTTGCGTGAGGCCTACCTGGACGAGGGCACGATGGTCAACTCGGGACCGTACGACGGCCTGCCGTCGGCGGTGGCGTGGCAGCGGATCGTCGATGACATGGTCGCGCGCGGGATCGGCGAGCGGAAGGTCCACTATCGCTTGCACGATTGGCTGATCAGCCGGCAGCGCTACTGGGGCACCCCATTTCCCATCATCTATTGTGCGGCGTGCGGTATCGTCCCGGTGCCGTTTGAGGATCTGCCCGTCATTCTGCCCGAGGACGCGGAGTTCCGTCCGACGGGCGAGTCGCCCCTAAAACTGCACGAAGGGTTCCGGCGTGTCATCTGCCCGCGCTGTAAACGGCCGGCCGAGCGCGAGACCGACACGATGGACACGTTCATTGATTCGTCGTGGTATCAGTACCGCTACGTGAGCCCGCATTACCAGGCCGGACCGTTCGATCCTGAGAAGGGCGCGTACTGGCTGCCGGTCGATCAGTATACCGGCGGGATCGAGCATGCCGTCATGCACCTGCTCTACACGCGCTTCTGGACCAAAGTGATGCGCGATCTCGGGCTGGTACCGTTCGGCGAGCCCATGAAGCGGCTGTTCAACCAGGGCATCATCCTGGGGCCCGATGGCTACCGGATGAGCAAGTCGCGCGGCAACGTCGTCAATCCGGACGACCTGCTCGACCGCTACGGCGCCGATGTCCTGCGGGCCTACCTGATGTTCATCGGGCCCTGGGACGAGGGCGGCCCCTGGAACGGGCAAGGCATCGAAGGCATCGTGCGATTCCTCCAGCGGGTGTGGGACCTGATCGCCTCGCCGCCCCGGCAGGGCAAGAATGGTGCCGGGCCCACACCGACCGGCAGGCCGGTCGCTGCGGGCACCCCTGGCGCGCGGGATGTCGAGTACTGGATCCACCACACCATCCGTCGCGTCACGGACGATTTCGACGAGTTCCGATTCAACACCGCGATCGCCGCATTGATGGAGTTTGCCAACGTCCTGCAGCGCGCCCGCGGTGCGCCGGGTCAGGACGCGCTCTGGGATCAGGCCGTGCGCACGATGGTACTGCTGCTGGCGCCGCTCTGCCCGCATCTCGCGGAAGAGCTGTGGGTGGAGCACCTGCGGCAGCCGTACAGCGTGCACACGCAGGCCTGGCCGGCGTACGATCGCGCCAAGGCCACCGCCGATCAGGTCACGCTGGTCCTTCAAGTGAATGGAAAGGTACGGGACCGGCTGCAGGTTCCCTCGGAGATCACCGATGCCGAGGCCCGTGAGGCCGCGCTGGCGAACGCGCGCGTCAAGCAGTTCATCGACGGCAAGCGCGTTGCCGGCGTCATTGTCGTGCCAGGGCGGCTCGTCAACGTCGTGACCCGCTGAGAGCGTCCCGGCAGGCCCGGCAATCCTCGAAGACCTCACGCGTCCGGGCGAATCTCTACCCGAGTGTTTCGTAGAATGCGGTAGGCGCGCTTTTCCTGTCGGCTGAGCCACACCTGGACACGGGTGTTCCGGCCTGCTTCGCGGCGAACGAGTTGCCGTTAGGATAGCACCGCACGCGGCTCCTCCGCCTGCCGATGATCCAAAGAGATGGATATTTCCCGATCCGAGCACGTCGCGTTGCTGGGGCTTGGGTGCGCCCTGGTCGTGGCGGCGTTTGTCATCGGCCGGGCTCACCGTGCGCCTGAGCCGGTGGTGGTGAGTACACCGGAGCCGCACACGAGTGCGTCGGCGGCGCGGGTTCGCGTCCACGTGGTGGGCGAGGTCACCTGGCCCGGCCAGTATCTGTTGAATCCGGGGGCGCGTGTGCAGGACGCCATCATGGCAGCCCACGGTCCCACCGCGATTGCCGACCTCAACAAGGTGAATCTGGCCGCGCCGCTCCGCGACGGCGACCGTGTGGTCATCCCCAGGATCGTTCAGCCCCCGCTCCCGGCAGCCTCCGAGGGAGCCCGCCCGCGTGAGGCAGACCGTCCGGGCCAGGTCGAGCGAGCCGCACGGCAGCCGCCCTCGGGGCGAAGCCCAGCCGGCCCGGAGGACCGCTCCGCCCGGCGAGCTCAGGGTCCGCAAGATCTGGACTCGGGAGGGGACGCGGCGCCGACGGTGAACGTGAACACCGCGACGGCGGCGGATCTCGAGCGCCTGCCGGGGATCGGACCGGTGCTTGCCCGTCGCATCGTTGAGCATCGCGAGGCCAAGGGACTCTTCCGGCGGCTGGACGACCTTCTTGAAGTGAAAGGGATCGGTCCCAAGCTGCTCCGCCGCATCCAGCCGTGGCTCCGGCTTGACGACGGAACCGAACCGGCCCGGCATCCGTAGGGACCAGATGGAGATCCGGGCCCAGGAGCGGCGTGGCAAGAGCGCAGCACAGTGGACCCGCGTACACTCCCGATGAGGTCGCGCGCTACGAGGCGCTGGTGGCCCAATACGGCCGCCATATCTACGCCATTGCGTACCGGATGGCAGGAAATGAGGCCGACGCGAAGGACATCGCGCAGGAAGCGTTTGTGCGTGTCTGGCGTGCGCTGCGCCGTATCGAACCGGGCGCATCGTTGGAGGGCTGGCTCTACCGCATTGTCTCGAACCTCTTTATCGATCTGGTGCGGCGGCGGCCCAAAGTCCGCGTGCAGTCGCTCGACGAGCCGCTCGCGACCGGCGAGGGCGAGATGGCGCGCGAGCGTCCCGATCCGGCCGCGGATGTGGAGCGTACCGTGGTCGAGGCGACCGTGGACCGGCGCATTCAGCAGGCGCTGCTTGCGCTTCCCCCGGACCTCAGGATGGTTGTGCTGCTGGCCGACATTGAAGGATATGCCTACGAGGAGATCGCGACGATACTGGCGGTACCGCTCGGCACAATCAAGTCCCGCCTCCACAGGGCTCGGCGCGCGCTGCGCGACCGCCTCGCGCCGATTCGCGCCGAGTTGAGCGGCCGATGAGCGCGCACCGGTTGCAGCAGCAACTCAGCGCGTACCTCGACGGCGAACTGGCGCCCGATGAGATGGCGGAGGTCCGCCGGCATCTGAGCGATTGTCTCACCTGCCAGGAAGAGCTCGAGGGCCTGCGTCTGGTGAAAAGCACGCTCGCCGGCTTGAAGCAGCCCGAACTGCCCGCGGACTTCGTGGCCGGAGTGTGGGAACGCATCGAGCAGCCCTCAGCGCAGGCGGTCAGCCGATGGGTAGATCCCTGGGCCTGGCTCCGACGTCCGGCGCTTGCGGCGGCCGCCGTCGCGCTCGCGATCGTCCTGGCGGCGGTACCGCTCGTCAGGGGGCACCTGGGCCGTCTGAGAGCGGCCGAGGTCAGCCCCGACCTCTTCATTCGCACATACATGCCCTCAGCCGCCGAAGACCCGCTGATCGATCGCGCGTTTCTCACGCTGGTGACCACAGACGCCAACCTGAAACTGGTCGGCGACGACCCGCGCGGTGATCGGCGATGAAGATCCTACCCCTCACGCGCGGCGCCGCGGCCACCGCGGCCGCCATTGTTGTGGCGCTGGTGCTGCTCTCGGCCGTGCCGGTCTGGCAGAGGGCCGCCGCGCAGAATGACGCGACACGGCTCCTGGGCGGCGTCACGGTCGAGCAGGTCGTTCGCCACGCGCTGCTCGCCGCGCAGACCGTCGACTACGAAGGGACCAAGGTGGTGTCCGTGCTGCGCGGTCCGCTCATGGAGACGGTCACCATCAGCGAAGCGCACAAGCGTCCGAACCGCATGCGGCTGGAGTTTCTGTCGCCCGAGGGCGTCGCGGGCCGTCTCGTTGTCGATGACGGGGTCCAGACCTGGCACTACGAGCCCCGCTTGCACACGGTCATTCAAGGACCATCGCTGGGCGTACCGATCGAGGCGCCACCGGATCGCTCGGACCGATGGCTGGCGCGCCACACCGTACGGCTGCTGGGTGTGGAAGAAGTGATCGGCCGGCAGACCGCGGTGATCAGCGCCCAGCCCCGTGAAGGACGCGGCGAGCGGCGCCTGTGGATCGACCGGACCACCGGCATCGCGCTGCGCACCGAGGAGCGCGATCCTACCGATGGTCTGGTTGCCACAACGTACTTTACACGCATCAGCTTCGGCCTCAATGTGCCGGCCGCGTTGTTTCAGCCGCGCATCCCCGCGGGCGCGCCTGTCGTCTCGCCTGCCGAACCTGCCCGGCCGCTTGCCCCTGTCTCAACTCTCGAAGGGACCGTCGGCTTTCGCCTCCAGGTCCCAGAGAGAATTCCGGGCGGATTCACTCTGCAGGGTGGCGAGCCTGTTGTCGGCGGGCCGGTGGTCGCCGCCCACCTGCGGTACTCCGATGGGGCCCGGGTACTCGCCCTCTTTGTGGTGCCGGCCAGGCGCGTGGGAGCTCCTGGGCGCGGTGCGCCGGTCCCGACGCTGGGGACGCAGTCGCGTGCCATCGGCTGGGGTGCGACGCACATGGTCCAGTGGGAATCCCACGGCATGCGGTTGACGCTCGTCGGCCACCTGCCGCTTGCCGATCTGGTGGCGATCGCCGCTACCATCGCTCCGCCGCGCTAGACTCCCCACCGTAAACTCAGAGGCGTCCGCGGGCCGTGGAGCCGCAGGGATCGGCGCCACCCTACCGAATGGCGCGTGCCATGACCCTCGAGGAGTTTCAGCGCCACATCGAGGCGACGTACGGGACGCGGGACCGCGCGCGGGGCATCGATGCGACCTTCCGCCGCCTCGTCGAGGAGATCGGCGAGCTGGCCCGTGCCCTGCGTGACGGCGACCCCGTCCGGCTCGAAGAAGAGATCAGCGACGTGCTCGCGTGGACCGTAACCGTCGCCTCGCTGCGCGGCGTCGGCGTCGCCCGGGCTGTGGACCGGTACGCCCGCGGATGTCCGCGTTGCGGTTCGGTTCCATGCGCCTGCCCGCCTGCGCCCTGATCGCGGCGCTTCTCGCCGCACCCGCCGTCCCTGCCCTCGAGGTCCACACCGCGGCCGTCGTCGTCGATCTCCACTGCGACGCCCTGCAAGATCTCCACGCGGGCCGCCGCACCTTTGGTCGGCGTTCCTCTCGCGGCCACGTTGACCTGCCGCGCCTCCGGCAGGGCGGGGTGGATGTCCAGGTGTTTGCGGCCTTCGTGGCCGAACGCGCGGGTGGGCCGGCGCGCGCGAGGGCGTTGCTCGACACGTTTCACGCGGCGATGAGGGCGAACGCGGCGCAGATCACGCAGGTGACGACCCTCGCGGAGATCGAGCGGGCTCAGCGTGACGGGAAGATCGCGGCGGTGCTCTCGATCGAGAACGGCGATGCGCTCGGCGGCGACCTGCGCGTCCTCGATGACCTCTACCGCCGGGG